>DYOP01000162.1 GCA_020720425.1 Bdellovibrio sp.
ATGATTATACTGAAGGTCACGATTTAATCAAATTAGTAATGTCGAAGAAAGATTTATAAAATAAAAAGCAATAAAAAAGTAGTATAGACTGGATTCAAACCAGTTACCACACGGGTATGAGCCGCGTGGTCTAGCCAACTGAGCTACTATGCCTTAGTATTAATCTTTGTGTAAATAATTATCATACAGGCAAGTTTAAATATAAAGCATTAGCGAGTCTGAAAAAACAAATTAATCTTTTTTATAAATTCCTGAACATTTATCGGCTTGGTAATATAATCAATTATTTGTTTTATGCCTTCTTTAAACATAATTTTTTCAACTTTACCTACTTATCAGAAAGAGAATGTTATCATAAATCTTTGCCGGTATTTATTATCCAACTGGCAGTTTTTCGGCTAAGGTGTTTTGTTTCAGCCACCTGCTATCTTTCTCAGAGCAGGCTGAGGAAAAATAATTAAAAAAGTATGAATAGCAAGCCTAAAAAAGTGGTCAAAAAATCAAAAATGAGCCATGCTTTTATTAGTTAAAAATAGAGGCATGAGTTAATGTTACTGAATTATTTAAACCGAATAGAGGATAAACGCAAAGGTCAAGGGAAACAATACCATTTATGATACATTTTATTCTTTTCATTATTGGCTGTTTTAAGCGGAGCGGATTCGTATCCAAAGATAGCAGCATTTATTGACGTTAAATTCTGGCAATTTGATGAAATATTCAACATGGGTTGGGCAAGACCGCCTGAAAGTTCAACAAGCAGAAAGATATTTTATAAAGTAGTATTATTGAATTTAAAAGGAAGCGCTTAATTTTCCTTTACCATGCCATTCCATTCTATCTACACACTAGAAAATTGCAACTGTGTCTGATAATATAGAAATAGGTGATGGTCATCACATTTCTTAAATAATCATCTTTAACTAAAAGTTACTATTTAAGATTTAGCCCATGCCGATGTGGCGAAATGGTAGACGCAGTTGACTCAAAATCATCCGAGGATCCCCTCGTGTCGGTTCAAATCCGACCATCGGCAGACTTTCAATGAACCTTGAAATATTATACTCTTGTCATTGCGAGGAAGGCTTTGCCTGACGTGACAATCCAAAAATATTAGTTTGCTTTCTTTGGATTGCCACGTCAGCCTTTTAGGCTTTCTCGCAATGACAACAAAGAAAAAACTTACAAACATGGGGACGTTTTGGATTAGACAGGGCGTTTGATGTGGGTAAGCGGCGAGTCGGAGCGCTGTTCTCCGTTACCAACGAGCAAAAAACAATAAATGGCACATCTAATGTAGTCACCCTCGCATTCGGAAACGCTAGACAGCTCCAAGCTGCATAGTCGTCTCTGATGAGGCACTGAATAATTTTCTCCAATTGGATTATTCGGTCACCAAAATTGGATACGTTCAGTAATTAAGGGTAGCTGAACTAAGACAAACCCTTAGAACCCGCAATGGTTTAAAACTTGCTTGATTTTAATCAAGGGTATGGTTCCTGACCTGATTAAAATGACAAAAATAGAAACCTATACTCGTAGATGTTTGCTTGTGTCCGTTTTGGACGAGGGTTCGAATCTCTCCGTCTCCACCAATAAAGCCCAGAGGCTGTTTTCAGCTTCGGGGCTTTATT
>DYOP01000082.1 GCA_020720425.1 Bdellovibrio sp.
GGGCTACAAAAACAGTGGAGTTCGGGTACAAAAACCCAATTAGGTGTTGGGGTGCTTGATCAGGCTTTTACTTATATAGGTTCAGGGCTAAGTCAAACGGCTTCTTACTCGACAGGAGCATTAACTTTAGGGTTATCTCAGTCATTATGGAAAAATCAATTTGGGCATTCCATTGATTTAAGAAGGTCTAAAGATGCCTTAGTCTATAAGGCCGAAAAAGCTCAACTCGATTTAAGCCGTGAGCAGATGCTTGTCGTAGCTGATCAACTCTATTGGGATATGAGTTACCGGCAAGAAGAAATCAAGCAAAGACAGGACTCTCTTGCCAGAGCTAATAAAATTTCAAATTGGATTAATGCAAGGGTTAGCAACGGTATAGGTGATAAATCTGATACCTATGGGGGAAAGGCCTTAGTCGCTTTGCGTGAGCTAGAGCTTATAAACGCTCAAGATGAGATTAAAGCTCTTCATGTCCAGCTTCAAGATATGTTGGGGTTACCATTAACTACTGACCCCGTAAGTTTTGAAAAAGTAGATCTATATGGTAACATCAATGGATTGCCATCATCCCAGAAGTTAACCGAAGAAGCTCAAAATTTGATTCGTTATGATGCTTATTTGGCAAAAATAGAAGCAGAACTTAAAAAAACAGGGCTTAGTGCGGTTGAAGATCAATTAAATCCGGATCTAACTTTCGAATCATTATATAAAACAAATGCGATTTCTTCTTCGCAAGCAGAAAGCTTTTCTAAAATCAGTGATACCTCAAGGCCTACCATTAATGTAGCCCTTAAACTTTCTTGGATGCTGGATGCCGAACCTAAAAGGGCAGCAAAAAAACAGGCCGATCACGAATGGGCTTCGGCTCAGCTAAAAACAGAAAAACTAGTTGCCGAAAGCCAAACTCAATTTTTAGAAATTAAAAGAAGATATCAAGAACTTGAAAAGAAAATTCAATTAGCTAAAAAAGCTGCTGAGCTTCAAAACTTAAAGGCCGAATCAGAAAGAGATAAGTTAAGTAAAGGCCGTGCGGTCACATCCAATGTTTTGCAGGCCGAGCAAGAAGCAAGCGATGCGATGCTTGTTTATACTAAAATGAATACAGAAAAGCACAAGATATTATCGCAGCTTCGATTATATATAAAAAATGAGGAGTTATAATGAATTTACCTAATTTGTCGATTCAAAGGCCCACATTTATAACATCAATTGTTATTTTAATGTTAGTTGTAGGTTGGCTGAGCTTAAAAAATATGGCGGTTGATTTGTTTCCGGATGTTACCTTTCCTATTGTGTTTATTCAAAATATTTATCCGGGGGCTTCTCCTGTTGATATGGAAAAGCTGGTTAGTCGCCCTATTGAGGATGAAATGGGATCACTCCCTGGCCTTGATACCATGCAGGCCTTAAATTCAGAATCTGTGAGTTATCTTATTTTAAAATTTGATATTGGTACCGATATTAAAGATACCGAGCAGCAAATTAGGCAAAGGCTTGGTAACATTAGAAACTCACTTCCTGAAGAAATGAATGAACCCATTATTAGAAGGTTTGACCCTGCTGATATGCCTGTTGTTCAATTTGCACTTGTTTCGGATATGGACCCCGCTAAGTTATATGATGTAGCTAATGAAATTGTAAAGCCTCAATTCGAAACTCTTCCGGGAGTAGGGCAAGTTGATCTTTTAGGCGGAGCTAAAAAAGAAATCCATGTTGATGTTAACCAAGATAAATTACAAGACAGGCAGCTCACGCTTTTGCAAATTATTAATAAAATAAAAAACACGTCTAAAGATGTTCCTATCGGAAAAATTGACGATAAAAAAAATGAAACCGTATTTAGGTCTACGGGTGAGTTTACAAATCTTGATGAATTAAAAAAAGTGAGTATTAATTTTTTTGGTTCTGATCAGAGCGTTCTTTTAGAAGAAGTTGCTAAAGTTAAAGAGTCTCTCGAAGAGGTAACTTCTTTTACTGTTGTTCAATCTAAAGCCGACCAATGGAAAAAAAAGCCTTCAATCTTTTTATCGGTATATAAACAATCCGGAGAAAATACGGTTGGAGTTGTCGATGAAGCTAAAAATGCAGTTTCAAAGGTAAATGATTTTTTAAAGCAAAGAGGAATTGCTGCCGAAATTAAATTTGTTCGAGACTCTGCAGGCCCAATACGAGCTAATATTGCAGATGTTACCGAATCAATTGTTATTGGTATTGTTTTAACAATTTTTGTTGTGTTCTTTTTTTTGGGGTCGGGCCGATCAACTTTTATTACGGCTTTAGCTTTGCCTAACTCTCTTTTGGGTGGCTTTATACTTATGTATGCCATGGGTTTTTCAATTAACATTTTAACTCTACTTGCCCTTTCGTTAGCCGTTGGACTTTTAATTGATGATGCGATTGTGGTTAGAGAAAATATATTTCGGCATATGGAAATGGGTAAAACCCCATTGCAAGCGGCTTTGCAGGGAACAAAAGAAGTCAGTCTTGCCGTTATTGCTACCACCTTAGTTGTGATTTCGGTGTTTGGACCTGTAGCATTTTTAAGTGGTATTGTAGGGCAATTTTTTAAACAATTTGGATTAACCGTTGTGTTTACAATGTTAATATCTCTGTTTGATGCTTTTACCGTGGCACCTATGCTTTCTGCTCATTGGGCCGGAGATATTCATGGCCACAGTAAACATGGGATGATGGCAAATATTTTAGCTCAGTTTGAAAAAATTCAACTTTGGTTAGAAAACCGCTACGAAGAAACTTTAAAATGGGTTCTCATGCACCGCCGTATTGTTGTTGTTTTAGCTTTTGGAAGTTTTTTTGCTTCGCTTTTAACTATCGGATGGATACCAAAAACATTTATTCCTTCACCCGATAATGGCGAATTTTTAGTTAATATTGAAACCCCCGTTGGAACTTCTTTAGACTCTACTAAAATTGTTACCCAGCAAGTTGAAGACCTTTTAAAGTCTGAGGCTTATACAGATCTTTTATCAACAACGGCCGGTGTGACTTCGGGTACTTCACGTGGTGGTAATTTAGCGAGTATCTACGTTAAGCTTGTTCCTAAAAAGCAAAGGCCCGGTCAAAAAAAGACAACAGAAGTTAAAGATGAAGTCCGCGAAAAAATTAAACAGCTCAACTTAAATGCCAATATATTAATTGCCGATATTAATATTGCCGGTGACTCCGAAAAAATGGTTAATCTTCATATTAAAGGAGATGATTTAGAGGTTTTATCAGCCTATGCTGAAAAACTTAAAAAACGATTTCAAACCATCCCGGGATTTGTCGATATCGATACAAATTACAGATCAGGAAAACCCGAGTTTCACGTTGAGTTTGACCGTTTGAAAGCCGAAAATCTTGGGGTGTCAGCCGTTACTGCAGGTAGCGAGCTGCGGGCCCGAATGGAAGGGGTTGTGGCGAGTACCTATCGCGAAAAGGGAATTGAATATGATATTCGGGTTCGTCTTGACGAGTCACAAAGAGATTTGCGAGCAGGCTTTTCAAATACGATGATTCCTAATGCTAATTATAACTTAATCCCTTTAAGCCGAGTGGCTACGGGCCAAGAAACGACAGGGTTTTCGCAAATTAATAGGCTCAATAAATCGAGGTTTATTAATTTAAGCGGTAACGTCGGAAAAGGGGGAGCCCTTGCCTCAGTTATTGGCGAGATGGAAAATATAATTAAAACTGAGCCCGAATTTGCTCCCCCATCTGGCATTCTTTATAACTTTTTTGGTCAAGCTGAAGATATGAAAGATCTCTTTTCGAGTATGCTAACTGCTATGGGTTTAGGGGTATTATTAATATATCTCGTTTTAGCTTCGCTTTATGAAAGTTACATTACGCCTTTAACTATTTTATTGGCTTTACCAATGGCTGTGAGTGGAGCCCTGATTGCACTGTTACTATTTGGTAAAACCTTAGATATATTTTCGATGATTGGGTTTATTATGTTACTGGGAGTTGTGGCTAAAAATTCAATTTTATTGGTCGATTATGCCCAGCAACTGATTTATCAAGGGGTCGAAAGGCAACAAGCCTTAATACAAGCCGGAAAAGTCAGGCTTCGACCTATTTTAATGACAAGCTTAGCTTTAGTGGCAGGTATTTTGCCTATCGCCATTGGACTTAACGAGGCCAGCTCACAGCGTACCTCAATGGGTGTGGCCATTATAGGCGGGTTACTCAGCTCAACGGCATTAACTTTAGTCGTTGTGCCAGCGGCCTTTGGTTATATTGACGATTTCAGACTTTGGTCCAGAAAAATATTGGGACTTTCTAACTCGTAAATTTTAATTATCGTAACATTTTTCAAAATAATTTTGTAAGGGCTAGTCAGATTTTATATCTGGCTTGCTCCTATTTATTTTTGGAGTTCAAATAAATTGTTAAGTTCAAGCTGAAAGAATTTCTCTTTCAATTTAAAAGGAGCATTAAGTATGGAAAATTTGGTTTTATACGGAGCTTTTGAAAGTTTGCCTTGGTTACTTAGTTGTTTTATTTCACTGGTAACAGTTTTAGTTTTAGGTTACTTTGGCGCGCCCGTATTAATATGGTATATCGGTGTATTGTTACTTATGTTACTTAGCGGAATTTCGGTAACGAGTATTTTTATTTTTGCGTTGGTTGGTTTTATTTTTGTCATACCCATTTTAAGGCGCTCATTAGTATCAAGCTGGATGATGGGAGTCATGAAACCTTTGATGCCAAAAATTTCTGAAACCGAAAAAACGGCTCTCGATGCCGGAGTGATTTGGGTAGAAAAAGATTTATTTTCGGGTAAGCCTAATTTTAACCGATTATTGCATACCGAAAAATACCCTCAATTATCTTCTGAAGAAAAATTATTTATGGACAATCAAGTAGAAACTCTTTGCGGAATGCTTGATCACTGGAAGATTTGGAAAACCCGTGAAATGGAACAATCGGTTTGGGACTATATGAAAAAAGAAAAATTTTTCGGCATGATTATTCCCAAAGAATATGGGGGCTTGGGTTTTTCTGCTCTTTTAAATTCAGAAGTGATTCATAAACTTTCTTCCAGGTCTCTAACGGCAACCATTACGGTGATGGTTCCTAACTCTCTTGGGCCAGCGGAGTTACTTGTTCACTACGGTACAGATGAGCAAAAAAAACGTTACCTTCCAAGACTTGCAACAGGACTTGAAATGCCTGCTTTTGCGTTAACTGAGCCCGCGGCAGGCTCGGATGCGGGTGCTATACAGGCCACCGGAGAATTGTTTAAAGGTGATGACGGTAAATACTACGTTAAGCTTAATTGGAACAAAAGATGGATTACTTTAGCATCCGTATCGACCGTTTTAGGAATCGCGTTTAAATTAAAAGATCCTAATAATTATTTAGGCAGGGGCGAAAATATTGGTATTACCTGCGCTTTAATCCCTACCTCAGCAAAGGGTGTTACCGCAGACCGCAGGCATGACCCTATGGGGATCCCTTTTGCAAACTGTCCCACTCAAGGCCACGATGTTATCGTACCGGCAGAAGAGGCCGTAATTGGAGGCCTTGCTTGGGCCGGGCGTGGATGGCAAATGCTTATGGAAAGCTTAGCTGCGGGACGTGGTATCAGTTTGCCTGCACAGGCTACTGGTGGATCAAAGCTGGCTTGTTATGTTACCGCCTCTCATGCGGTTAACCGCACACAGTTTGGGGTTAATATCGGAGCATTCGAGGGTGTACAAGAGCCACTCAGCCGAATTGCAACCTACACTTATATGCTCGAAGCCATGCGAAAATACACATGCGGAGCCCTCGACTCAGGAATTAAGCCACCCGTAATTACAGCTATGATGAAGTACTATGGCACCGAATATGGCCGCAAGGTTATTAACGATGCAATGGATGTGGTCGGTGGAGCCGGAATATCTATGGGGCCTCGAAACGTGCTTGCTGAAATTTATATTGCTACCCCCATTGGTATCACCGTTGAAGGAGCCAATATTTTAACCAGGACTCTTATGATTTTTGGACAAGGCGCCCTAAGAGCCCACCCCTATGCTTATCACGAAGTTAAATCAATTGCTGAAAATGATCTTAGACTTTTTGATAAAGCCTTTTGGGGCCATGTGGGCCATATTGTTAGAAACACATTTAGATCTGTTTTATTATCTTTAAGCCGAGGTTACTTGGCTAGTGCCCCCGTACCAAGTGAGCTTAAAATGTACGTCAGAAGATTAAGCTGGGCTTCGGCGAGTTTTGCTATATTAGCCGATGTCGCTATGGGAAGCTTAGGCGGAACGCTCAAAGTGCGTGAGCATATTACGGGCCGCTTTGCCGATATTTTATCTCATATGTTTATGGCGACAGCGACTATTAAACGTTACCTAGCCGAAGGTGAACGCCCTGAGGACTTGGCCTTAGTAAAAATAGTTTTAAAACATAATTTAAATGAAATTCAAAAATCATTTGATGGAATTTTTGATAATATGTATTGGGTCGAACAAAAATCGCCTGTTGGAAAAGTTATTTTTGGGACCCTTCACTTTATTTTTAAAGGCATTTTAGGTTCTTGGTCTCGCATTAACTCAATAGGCTCTCAGGCCACCGATCACCTTCAAACAGTCGTATGCGATAAGATGCTATATGATACAAAAATTTTAAATCATTTGTGCGAAGGTATTTACAAGCCCACAAATCCAAACGAATCAGTGGCCCGAGTTGGTAACGCTCGTGAGCTAACTTTGCAAGCTAAAGGGATTGAAAAGAAAATCAATAAAGCTAAGCGCTCAGGAGATTTGCCAAAACTCAAAGGCTCGGCCCTTTATCAAGCAGCCCTTGAAAAAGGCACGGTAACTCAGGCCGAATTTGATTTAATCAAAAAAGCAACCGAAGCCCGTTGGGATGCGATTCAAGTTGATGATTACAGTGAGGCAGCTTTTAAATCTTATCAGCCTCCCGTTTAATTTGAGTTTTGCCCTAATTGGATTTAGATTACTTTGGAATTGTGCCTTAGTTCCCACGTAAAGCTAAGGTGCTATTACCTGCCTATGAAGGGCTTTTCTTCTCTTAAAAATTCGAACAGATGCGCTCAGAGGCCTAGCGGCCTTCTCGCGCATAACTCATTTTTAAGAGAAAAAGCCCTTCATGGGGAGTGTTGTGCGACACATTTTTGAACCTATTTTATTAAAATTACGAATGTGTTATTAAAAAATCGTCATTCGCAATGCCGTGAGCTTGATAACGGAAAAGACTCTGGCACAAAAGCTGGGAGATTAGTTTTTAAGACTCCAAAGAACGCAAGACCATCAAAAACTTTTCCCAAACATCATCGAATGGTTCTTCGCCAGTGGATAGCTCAACTGAACCCCACGCCTTTTTTAAAACGGCCAATTCAAACTCTTGGGCGGTTGCCAAGAATGAATCAGGGATCTGAGTCTTGCGGTTTTCAAAAGTTTTTTGAATAGCCTTGCGGAGCAATTTCTTATCTTTGATTTTTCCAAAGATAAGCTGCATGTCGTAGATGTCTTTTGATCGGGAATTATTGCTGCCACGAGAAAACAAGGCTTCCATTTTTTCTGCAAAGATAAATTCAAACGGATAGACTGACCAAGTAACAGGTTCTTCACTTGCAAGAATGGACGGCATGGATTGTTTCTCTGGCACTGAATCCAGCGCATCGCCGAAACCAACGTCAATACGAACTCGGGAGAACTTTTTGATTTTTGGATCTTTAGCGGATGGTGCTTTGCCGATAGTGAAAGCGACATTGAAAGTGTAGCCACCATACGGCCCTTGATTTACTAGATCACTGGTCTTGACGTCGCCGAACCAAAGTCCATCTTGCAGATTTTGAGACAAAGCATCTTCCACAAGGTCAGGTACTTGTTTGCGAGATAGGCCGATGGCAAGGGCGTCCACATCACGAGTAAAGCGATCTGAATTGACGATTTTGAGTAAAACAAATCCGCCTTTGAAAACAAAATGCTTTGAGAGTTTTTTGTGATTCTCCACACGTGCAATGACACGCTCCAGGGCCAAAATCATGCGAAGGTCATTTACCGAAAGAGTTTTTGCAGCTTTGGCAAGTTTGTTGAGTTCCAGTTGAATCTTATCTGGAGAAATCGCCTTGCTCACGCTAATGCCTCTAAGTATGGAAGTATGCGGTGAACGATTTTCAGTTTTTTTGCCATATCGAGCACTTTTGAAGGAGTCGTCAGTTTTTTTCTGACGGCTTCTCGCAGGGCTTCAATGGGGACGGTGCTGCCAATCATATTTTTGTAGCAGAAAGATTCAACAAGAGTACGTTCAAGAGAAGTGATCGAGTAGCCATCTTTTTTATCAATCCCGATGTTCCATTGGGGATCGCTTTGGCGCAAAATTTTAAGGCTTGAAATTTGAGTTCGTTTCGTTGCGGGTACTGTGATCCACGTTTTGCGTGGAATAACGTCGGTAAGGCCATACACCGAAAGTGCTGAGACCAAACAAATTGCTGAAGGTTGTCCCACAACAAGGGTTGCCGCCTTAAATTGGTTTAATTCATTGTATTCCACGCTCGTGGGCATATAAACGCCCTTAGCGATGGTGTAGCATTGCCCATCGGCTACAAGTTGTCTAACCGTCCTAAGGTTGAGTCCAGAGGCCAAGGCTTGCTTATAGGTAAAAGGCCCTTTCTGAAGGGCTTTTGGTAGCTTTGTCATGACTGTATAAATGCTGACAGTTTTTAAAAATAAAGTCAACTTTTATACAGGCCAAATCTCAATGGATGGTCTGGAAATAATAGAAGAAACTGGATAGACCGTTACTACTCAAGTTTTTCTGCCAACTCCAGTTTTGCCTTGCAATTGATTGTTACCAAGGTGCGTTGCATTATTATACTTGTTACTCATGCTACCTCCCGTTCAGTTTCGGCTAATTTTATCAGTCTCCAAAT
>DYOP01000083.1 GCA_020720425.1 Bdellovibrio sp.
GCCTCTGCATGCTTTGAGGGCTTTTTAAAGGGCTATCCATGGGCTTGAGGCCACAGGGATATAAAGAATACCTCATCTAGAGGAGATCATCCCACATGTTCGCGATCAATTAGAAATGGAGAGTCCAAAGGGGGGCTTCATGAACTGTATTAAAATATAAACTAGATGATCGTCTTAGTCTTCTTATCATTAGATATATTATTTTATTTTTAAAGACTAACACCCATCGTGGTCGTTGAATCTTCGCTTTTCGGGCCTCACGCCCGACCCTTGGGGTTACTTATGCCTTACCATGCTCACGCACATGGAAGCGCAAAAAAAAATAGCCTATTTATCATAGGCTATTAAAATATTAACAACTATTAGTTTGTAACTTAATTTTTATGATTTAATTATCTGTGCTGAGATCATTAATATGGCATTTTAGACCTATTTTGGGGTAAGATTGCCACTCAGCCTCAGGGTTGGGTGACTTTGCAAAAGTTTGAAATACTGCCTCATTCGTAGTTTTATCTAAAACAAATTCAAACTTATAAAAGTTACCGTCATTATAACTATCAGGACTAAAGTTTTTTGCCTCGAGTTTATTGTCGTCCTCATATACTGAGCTGAAATCATTTTTTTTATATGCAGCCGCAAACTTAAGTGGCCCATCTTCGATGAAAATACTTGGCTTTAAATTTTCGCCGTTAATATAGACATACTCCACGTTGTTATTACTACGAATGCCTTTTGTAAGGCAAAAAACATATTTTACAGAATTTTCATACTTATAACAACGATATTGGGAAACTATCTTATCGTCTGCAATATATTTGTCACCACAGGATGAACCTAAAGCAACTGAAGAGGCCATTAAAGAAAGGCTTAAAAGTAACATTTTCATGCAAGCTCCGTAAGTTATTTAAAACTAAAGCAAATAAAAAAATTTATTTAACAACTTTAGTTAGAAATCCTATATACTCGAGTGCTCAACATTTGTATAGTGTAATATAATCGACTGAATTATTTACATCATGCCTTTCAAGATTAAGAAAAGAATGGAGGCGCCGTCCATTTCTGATTGATCACTAACATCACTCATTTAATCATAACCTGATCTAAAAAAAGTTTAATTTTAGATGTTACCAAACCTTCCACTGGGCTTTTATATTTGATGATGAAAGGTTGCCGTATATTTGAATTGTTTTTTTTTCGTTAGTAACGGTTAAATGAAGCCTCTTGTTTTTAAGCGGATTAATTGAAACAAGTTTTAATTTTTTTAAATTTGATAAATCAAAAAACTTTATAAAATCTTGTGGTTTTATGTAGGGTAAAAAATCTAAAGTATTTGGATTGGCACTAAAATACCCCGCAAAGAGAGTTCCATCAGAGCCAATTGAAACGGGCCAGTTTTGCCCACGAAATTGGGGGATTTCTAAAAATGATTGCCCACCATCGCGACTAATAAAAATCCCATCAGCTGAAACAATTTGGACATTGGGGCTATTAGGATCAATCACTTTTGAAAAAGTTTTATTATTAAAAAACTCTTGATCAATCGGTTTTAAATGCTTGGTATTTGGATTATGTTCTTGCCACCAAATAAGTCCATGTTTTGCAAGATAGGACTTGTTCCAAATTTCAAAAGTGTAGTTTTGAATGGCAAATTTAGATCGAACTGAAAAATTTAATTTTTTATCAATATTGGCTTCATCAATCAGTACAGCTGTTTGCTTATCCGTTTGTAGGGCTTGGATTTGATGAAGGCGAATGGGTGTGCCATTGGTTGAAAAAAGCCCATTTGTAGTGCGATGAATTTTTGTCCATTGATTAAATACTAATACATGGGTTGCAAAATCAATTTTTGAAATACAATCATAAACATAGAGGTAACCTTTTTCGTAGGGTGAAGTTAGGCTCATCACGACTGCGTACTGATTTAAAAATTTTAGAACTTTAAATGGTTGGCCCGCTTTTGCCCAGGGTCTTGTTTTGGAAAGTTCATATTTATCGGTTAAAAAGGGAGTTGGCTTCCACGGAATGATTTTGCCTAAATCTTTTGGCCAGGATTCGAGTTTGTTATATTCAATCACATTTGGGGCATGATCTATTATCACCCGATAATCTAAATCAGTTCGCTCGACCAAAGTGCCTTTAATCTTTTTACTTGAATCAAATACGGTTGAACTCAAGTCTAAGTCAGTTAAAACTTGCCACCGATCCACACTTATTTTTTTATTATCTTTTATTAAATCAATTTTTACATATCTTTTTTTTTCGAGAATTTGATTAAAAAGGACTTCTTGATCTGTATAACCTGATGCAAAATTCCCCTGTGGCCATCTGTAAAAGGGGGTGCTTATTTTATACGAGGCTATGGCTAACGAAGGTAGCATTACCCGTAACGCAAGTATCAATAGCACTAAATATTGGAAGCCAATCATCGTTAAAGGTTAACCTGAATAAACAATAAATAAAACTTTCAGTTTTGTCTTGTTACCTTTGTCTAGGGTTTAAGCTCTGATAAAATTTAATACACCTCCCTCCCTCACCCCCCCCCAGAAACTATACTCAACTGCAATTTAAAATGTCCGATTATCTTTAAAATGACTCTTATAATAGGCCACAATCCAAAGCTCCTATTATATTTAAGTTTGTTAATGCAAATAAAAAGGGATGTTCGTTAGTAAAAGGGTTACTTATCTATAACCTAGAGCTTACAGCGAAATAACGAGGGGATTATTAGCTGGGGTTAGTGAGTCTTGAACAATTACGTTTTGACCGCTCTTAAAAATAAGAATACCCGATTTTCCGTAGTGAGTTAACCGGTTACTCCAGCGCTTAAGGCCATCAGTTAGAGGAGAGGTAAACCAAAAAATTTGTGGCCCCCTCTGGTCTTTTGAAAATCCTTTAAACGAAAAAACAATATCACTTTCTGTAAAGAGGTAGGTTTGATTTTTATAAACAATGCCTGTGTCAGTTATTTTTAAAGGGCTAGATTTGTAAAAACCTAATTGTTCAGCTAAAAAATCTCGAATTTCAGGAGTGTTACCTAAAACAACAAGATGGTCACTGGGTAGTTTCTTTTTTATTTTATCTAAATTTTTAATGTTTATAAAATATTTAGATTCAATTTTGTTTTTAATCGGGTCTAAAAACCCTTGAGTTAAGGATTTTTCAAAGGCCGTTACCAGGGTTATTTTTTTAGCAGAAAACAAGGATGACAAAGTAATCGGCTGTTCATCGGGAGATAAGATTCTGAATAAATCAAAATTTTGATCAATTGTAATTTGATTGATATTTTCTTTTGTTAATGTTTTGTGATTTTGTACAGTAGGGGTTGGCTTAATTTTAACTTTTTCAGCAGTTATCAGTAAATCATTTTTATAATAATTAATAGGAATATTTAAATGCCAGTATAAATTTTTAGAGTTTGATTTTTGTTTTATCTTAATCTCTACAGCGTTAGTGGTCTCGTTTGCGTTGTTTGTCTCGCTTGTTTTGGTAACATGATCAATTAAAATATGAGGGGCACCTTTTTGGTTAACCCATTGATCAAAAAAGATATCTATTTCTTTGGGGTTAGTAGTTAAATTTTTAAAGCTATTTTTAATATCATCAAAACTTGCCCTTTTAAATTTATTAGAGTTATAAAAATCTTGCATTCCTTGATAAAACACATCATCGCCCCAGTTGTATTTTAGCATATGAAATAACATCATGCTTTTATTGTATCCAATGGCCTGAGTTCCCTCATTATGTTTGGCTTTAAAATCTCTTAAAGGAAAATCATTTTCTTTATTAATATATTTTGAATAGCTAAGTAGAGCTGCTTGACGATATTGAGCATCTTTTTTAGCAACAGATTGTTGCCAATGATCGGCCATATAGGTGGTAAGACCTTCGCTCCAGTTTCCGGTTTCAAAATCAATATAGACAGAGTTACCCCACCAATTATGTAAAATTTCATGAGGCAATGATGATTTTAAAATAAAGGGTAGTTTTAATACCGTAGGGCCTAAAAGCGTGGCACTCGGCAGGCCATAGCCTGTTTCCCAAGAGTTTTCGATTATAATAAATTGAGAGTAGGGGTAAGGGGCAATGACTTTAGAGTAATATTCAATGTATTCGGCACTTAAATCTAAGTAGTTTTTGGCAAGTTCTGGATTGTCATTTTTCAACCAAACTTGAATGCTAACTCCCCCTTGTGTTTTTTTATAGGTTTTAAAAGGTGCTGCAATTAAAATAATTTCTTCTTGCCTGGTTGTTTGATTGAAAATAACTTGGTGATTGTTTTCTTCGTGGCTTTGCTCCGGAGTTGGGCCTGAACTAAGGCTGTCGTTATTTTTATTCGCATTAAAAGCATGATTTTGAGTAAAAATATTCCATAGTTTTGGTAAGGTTACTTTGATCTGGTATGTGTAATAGGCATCATTAAAAACTGGAAACCAATAAGTGCTACCCATTAAGCAAAGTCCTTGGTCTGAAACATATCCTATGCTTTCGCCATCGTTTGGCAAATCATTTAAAAGGCCTGAAATTTCTAATTTCAATTTCGATTTGATATTGTCATTTTCGTTATCGTTTTCGTTATCCTGACTATCACCAGATGTGGTGTTGTTACTGTTACTGTTACTGTTGCCGTTACTGTTACTGTTACCGTTACTGTTACTGTTTCTGTTAGTATTGTAATCTGAATTTGAATCTATGTTTGCAGCAGTAGCAGTAGTAGTAGCAGTAGTAGCAGTAGTAGTAGTAGTGTTTAGAGTATGAGTTTTAGCATTATTTTTAGTAAGTAATTTTTCTTCAATAAGCCATTTTGTAGTTGTTTTGCTATTCCAAGTCTTATCTATTTTGAGTTTAACATTAGAGCTTATAATTTTGAGATGCGAATTTAATAAAAAGTATTTAGGATGGATTTTGTTTTTAAAATCGATCATCCATTGAGATGTTATATGGTAGGCAGGATTGTTAACGGTAATATCACCCACTAGGTGGTAAGTATTAAAATCCAAAGCCATTTGATTTAATTGCTCGGTCGATTTTTCAGAAGATAGATCGGCCCAAACAACCGAGTAAGAATTAATAAAAATTCCAATAAAAGTTAAAACAGATATTAATTGGGTAACATAATTTTTTTTTAGTTTCATTAGTATAGCCTTTTAAAGAGTGTAAATTGCTATACTGTACTACTATTCAATGATTAGCGAATCAAATATCAATTCAATATAAATTCAAATATAAATTAAATATCAATTCAATTGCGGATTATCGTAGCATGGCCCTTCTTCGAGGGTTTCGTAATTTTCATGATGGGTTTGGCCTTGATATGTAGCTACAGGTTGATTTTTCTTGTTATAAAGAGAACCTTTAATATATCGGGTCCCTTTGCTAACTTGTTCTTTAATTTTTTGAAGTTGTTTGTCATTGTCTGGGCAAATTCGTTCGCGCACCTGAACAAAATGTGAAGAAATAATTGTATTGGCCGTGCCTTTAATACTTATAGGCTGCGAATGAATTCGGCTGTGAGGAATACTAAAATCACCATTTTCAGGGATTGAAAAAACCCATTTCAAATCAAACAAAAAACTTTGGGTTGGCGATGTAGACTCGACATCTTTTGCCCATAAAATAAAATTTACGCCAAAAAGTGAATAGGGGATTATACTTAATTCATAAGTCTTATCCTTTTCAAATTTGACAGGCTCACCCTCTTGATTGATTAAGTAAAAATCTGAACTCGCCTTTAACGTGGCGTACTCAATCAAGCAGCCCGAAGTAGAAGTTAGTGCTAATGCCATTAAAACGATAGATACAAGTTTGTTTATTTTGCTCATGCGCATTTCATAATTAATCTTTGACCAGATGTCTAGAGAATAATACTAATTTGAATTATGTTTTAAGCGAGTTTTATTACCTATTCCCCGTGATGAGGTTTATTTTGAACATAGTAACAGGCGTCACATTAAGTCGGGTTTTTTTGGTTCCTTTTATCATTTTGACTATGTTAGGCGACAGTTTAAATTGGAAAATATTTTCTGCACTCTTATTTGTTTTAGCCTCATTAACTGATTTTCTGGATGGATGGCTGGCTCGGCGCATGGGCTTGGTGTCAGACTGGGGTAAAATTTTTGATCCCGTAGCGGATAAGGTGCTAGTAACAAGCATTTTAGTCGCCCTGATCCCGATTGGCATGATTAACCCTTATTTAGTAATTATTCTTTTAGCCCGGGATACTTTTGTTGGTGGACTTCGCAGTTTGGCTGCGGCTAGGCAATTAATTATAGATGCCAAACCCGCTGGCAAATGGAAAACCGCCATTCAAATGATTGCCATTCCAGCTCTCATTGTGGGCCAAAATTTTGAAGGCATTCCCGTTTTGGTGATTGGTCAGACTGTGCTGTGGTTAAGTGTGCTTTTGTCATTAGTTTCAGGTATAGAGTATGCGTACTTTTACCACAAGGCTTCAAAAAAATAGTCACTGCTTGACATAAAGCTTAGTTTTATTCAAGATACGTTTTCTTGGTTTTTAAGCTGCGGGAATAGCTCAGTTGATAGAGCGATGCCTTGCCAAGGCATAGGTCGCGGGTTTGAGTCCCGTTTCCCGCTCCAATTTTTTAAAGTTGGTACAGGCCTAATTAGAAGTTCCCTAACAAGCCTAAGTACCTAACAACATTACGAGAGAGTTGTAGGTCACTTGTCTTTATTTCAAGAAATTTCGTAATTTTTCAGTCATCGCTTGCCAAGTGCTTGCCAGCATCGAGTTTTGAATAGCAGCGGCAAGCCGCAACTTCGAATTAGAATGCCTCGGAATTGGCATGCAATAATCGTTAGGGGCTAAAATTCTATTCCTACTCTTAAAATGTGGTCTAACAGATCAGGATTATTGATTTGGTGCTTTAAAGAGAGATCTACTTTATAGGGCAATAATAAATCATCAATTTCAGATTCGATTTTTAGTAGCTCAGTTAAGTTCATACTGGGAGCCTCCAATATTAAATCAATATCAGAGCCAGGTTTGAAGTTTCCTTTGGCCCTTGAACCATAAATAATAGACTTTTGTATTTTGGGATACTGGCTAAAAACTGATTTTATCTTTTCGATGACTTCAGATGAAAGCCCAAACCGAGTTGACATTAATTTTTACCAAGCAATGAGTTCATTTTTATTTCAAATTCATAAAAAGCCGGAAAATACTCGGTCTGAATTTTTATAACGATTTCATCTGCCACGCCTTTGTTATAGGTGTGCGATGTTTTATTTCGACTTTTAATCATTTCCATCCAGATATCCCCCTGAGATGTTAAGCCTTTTTGAAAAGCTTCTCTGCTGGCGTCTCTTGAGCCAGTGATTGAGGTATTTCCTTGGTATTCGAAATAATCCCTAATTACATTCCATGCGAGTTCATGAGTAAATTCAAATGCTTGAATAGTGCCCTGCTTTTCTAAATCAGAAAGAGGTTTGGTTTTGGCCAGGGTTATGGCCGATTCGAGTTGTCTTAAGGCTAAAGAGAAGTTTTGAAGTCTTTGTTGCCACCTGATATCAGGGTCTTTCATATCAAATCCTTCAATTAAAATTTAATTTTTGAAGTAAATGGCGGGGTGGACGGGACTCGAACCCGCGGCCTTCCGCGTGACAGGCGGACGTTATAACCAACTTAACTACCACCCCACGTGTGGTAAAGAGAGTAAAATATAACTAAGGCTATGGGTCAAATCAACAGTTTTGATAGAAGGTGACTAGCCTTGTTAGTTATAGCTTATGATTTAGTTAGGGTTGTTGTCATTTGTTTGGTTGCTTTCGCATCCCAAATATTGGCTCGCTCCTCACAGTCTTAGAAAGTAGCCCCCCGCCCCCGCCCCCGCCCCCGCCGTCGCGCCGCCGCCTCAAGTTTTTAATCGATTTTTTAAATTATTTATTTTAGTCAATTTTGATTTTAAAAGCTCTTAGGGCTTAATTGAGAGTTAGTTTAGGGCAAGAGTTGGTTGGGTGTTTATTTGCTGTATCTAAAGCATGGTTAATATATTCACATTTTTAAAGCTCATTAATGAGGTTTGGCAGAGAATAGCTGTACATAAAGTTGTCAGGTGGTTACCATTTTTAATATTTCTTGCTTACACTGTAAAGGCCCCAGCCAATCAGCAGGCTAATGGATTTAAGGCAAATCAGACACTTAGCCTAGTAGAAAATAAAAATTTAGGTCTTCAAAGCGCAAAATATGAAGCCGAAACTTATAATTTTGAAAATTATTTGCAATCCCTACTAAATGTTGATCGCTTTGAGTTTTATTTAGGATTGTTATCCCATTGGCAAAGGTCAAAGGGGTATTCTTACGAGTCACAGCTTACAAGTCAGATTAAAATACAAGACATATTTAAATATGTACAAGTAACAGGTCAGTCGTTACTAGATTATCAAAAGTGGAATGAAATAGCTTTTGAGTTGGCGCAGCTTAAAAAAAATGAAATATCAAGTTCTCGTAGTGATAACCTTTTGGTAGCTCATTTTAATTGGCAAAGAGATTTTATTAAAAAAAAGCTAATTGGATCGTATTTACTTGATATTAAAAATAATCAACAAAATGGGGAGCAGACTATTTTAGATAAAACAGGTTTTGAGTATAAAAACCAGTCAAGAATTGATCAAAGTAAATCTAAATCGGTTAATGCAAATCCAGCAAATGGTAACGCAGCAAATGGTAACGCAGTAAATGGCCATTCGCATAGCACCGAATCAATTAAAAATGATTCCAACTTAAGAAT
>DYOP01000084.1 GCA_020720425.1 Bdellovibrio sp.
TTCTTTTTTCTGACCTCGTCAACCAAATTATTTGCCATAGCTACGACTGTTTAGTCCCCTCATAAAAGAGTGCCTGACACCCATTTCATGACACCCATTTCACATTTTACTTAAGCAAAATTCCGTAAATTACATTGAAAATTTGAACTAAATTTACAATAACAGTTTATTGGCTTGATTTACGTTTGCGGTGAGGTTGTCAGGCTATGCACGTTAAATTAGTGCGTCAACGAGGCTAGGTGTGTACGAATAAAAAAGCTTAAGTAAGCGCCATTCTAGCCTGTCCCTATTAATCCGCCCCAAAGCTCTCTAGCGTAGAGTAGAGGTGGTCTTGATACATATTGTCATGTTTTTTTACGATGTTTGTCATTTTTGTTTTTTCATCTCTTTTCTGCTCTTGTGAAAGTTCAAGATTTTCAAGCAGTTTTAGCGCCTCCTCCAAGTGGGCATCACATCGATTTTCAATATCCTCATCACTAATGCCATACATATCTATCCAAACCACATATGCCTCAAATGCATAAAAGTGCATTTTATATAGCTCAGATGCTGATGCACCCGATTTTTTTGCATGCGCAAAAAGTTCGCGTATCTTTTTTGCCTCTATAGATTTAGGTGGCATGCGATCAAACTGGAAATATGTAAGTTTTTCAAGCTTTTCCATATAAAAGTTAATATCCACTCCAAGTAGCCTATTTTCTAAAAATATTGTCACGTCTGCATTTAGTTTATATATTTCACCCAATAACCTCTCTTGCGCCTTTTGTGGAAGTGCAAAAAAACTCTCTTTGACTGCTTTCAATTTACTCATTTTGTCCTCTTTTGCTTGAACTTCATATTTTTAAAGTATCTATTAACCTCTTCTTTGTCAAACCCTTTCTCCACAATATCCAGCAAATCAGGGTAGTATTCGCTAAACTCCTCATAATCTGGATGGTTTGGATCTTTTAGTATTTCAAGTAGCTCCACATATCCCCACATCCCACCACTATCTTCTTGTGGACATGCACCCTCTCCATCAAGACAGCAAGGAATTTGCCCCGACAACTCTTTTGGCGTAAGAAACTTATCAAGCTTTATTTCATGCTCCCAGTTGTCTCCAAAATCATAGATATAGCTAATTTTTTGTCCCTTTTTTGTAAAAAACTGATCGAGTGTTATCTTGTAAACATTTTGATCCTTTGGGGCGTCACCATAATCAGAAAAGTCACCCGTATCCTCCCCAATAGAGATATTTTTGCCCTCAAAACTGTACAAATGTGAATTAGTCCATCCCATAGCTATTTGAATAACCCTATGTAAATCTGCAAAAGAGATGAAGGCAGGCACAACGACACTTCTCCATATTGGCGGATTCAACGAGAGGGTGATTTTTAGTTTTAGATATTCATTGGAGTCTGCTTGGACTTCGCTCTTTTTTTTACTCCCTACTTGCAACTCTAAAAGGCTTAGAGCGTGCCCATAAAGCTCGCAATCCTTCAGACTTGCCACCAGCACATCTTTACTAAAAGCACCCGATTGTCTATAGTCAAATAGTCCTTTTCCATTTTTCTCTAAGACCTGTGGATAACGCACTTTTGGCTCTGCCTCCCTAATCTCTTGGCAGGTGAGTGTAAAACATAACATTGCGCTTAAATCATAAAAAAAATATTTAGACCCCCCTCCATCAAAAAACTGCCCTGTCACTATATCTTTTGGTAAAGAGCTTCCATTTTTAACGGCATCCACGCTAAAAATATAGCCCTCTTTTGCATCTGTGAGCTTTGGTGTGTCTGCAAAAGCAAACTGCTGCTCAAATCTCAAATCAAAATTTTGGACAATCACTTTTGCCAACACCTCTAGAGATTGTGAACCACGAATGGCAATTTTTCTCCATGATTGAAAATCATCAAATCTTTTATCTTCCATTTGCACCATAATGCAATAAAGCTTTTGATGATGTGCCTGCTGCTCTTTTTTGCCTAAAATAGGCTTATTTGCTTGATAGATATTTTTTGACACTCGCTCTCCTTATGCGTATGAATTCTATTTCTATGAGAATAACAAAAGTGAGCTTTTTTGTGAAGAGTTGATTAAGAGAGAATTAAAATTAATGGAAAATTAATGGGGACAGGCTACTTTTATTTGAAAAATGGTAACCCCCAAGTAAACCCCATCCAAAAAACCAAATAAATTCCCCTAATTTCAAAATTAAGTTATCTATTAAAGCCCCTATTTATAGGCTTTCTGGTATAATTTGCACCATGAAACAAGAAGTAATAACAATAGAATCCTTAACTGAAATCATAGAGAACAAAGATATTATTATTGAGCAAAAAGATAAAGCTATTAAATAAAAGAGTAAAAGAGCATAAAAGAGTGCCTGACACCCATTTAGTTCCCTAATCTTACGGTATATACACAAACACCCAATGGAGGCTAATTTATGGGAAATATACGATTATAAAAATGTTTTTGGCACAACACTTGGGTTCATCAAATAATCCATATCAGCTTCATTAATAGTAGAAAAAGGGTGTCGGGTGCTCTTTTATGATAACAGTTTATCGGCTTGATTTACGTTTACGGCGAGCTTGTCAGACTATGCACGACTTTTTAAATTAACGCTTCAACGAGGCTCGGTAAAAGAGTGCCTGACACCCCTTATTTCCATAAATTTAGATACTACTGCTTCTTCACCCTGATGGTAAATATCTCTTGCTTCTTGTTCTGTCATAATAGCGTTTATTAAGCAACTTTGGTTCCTTTGTTGTTGCGGGGTGGTGAATGGTTGCAGCGAATTTTAATTAGCTTGTGGGTCAGTATAAAAGAGTGCCTGACACCCTTTGCATTTCCCATTTATTTAAGAAAAAAATAAGAAAATGCATAAAAGAGTGCCTGACACCCATTTCAAAGTGGTGTATGATGGCAAAATAAGCGAACTTAATGCGGCTTTGGGGCTTCATACGTTTAATAGCAGAGTGCAAGGCGGAAAGCTCAAAGCAAAAAATGAAATCCGTATTGCTTCGCTGTTTAAAACCGCACCCGAGGAGTTTTTGAAGATGATAGTGGTTCATGAACTCTCGCATCTAAAAGAAAAAGAGCATAACAAAGCCTTTTACGCCCTTTGCGCCAATATCGAACCAGCGTATCACCAAATAGAGTTTGACGTGAGGCTTTATCTTACGCATCTTGATTTATTTGGCGAGATATATTAAGCAAAAGAGTGCCTGACACCCTTTATTTCAAGCCTCTCTAATGAAGGAGAGTTTTTTGGCGTTATGCTAGGTTTATAACTGTTTTTTGGTTAAAATATCGCTATGCTAAAATTAACTAAACAATCACTTTTAATACTAAAAAATATACAAAAACCAACAATAGAGCAGTTTGCAAAATTTACAAAAGTGCTAAATGCTTTTAATAATGTGCTAGATGGTGCGCTTAGCGCAAACGAGAGCGAAGAGCATATTAAAAAACTAATATACGACTTTTTGCAAAATGCTTACGATTATACTTTAAACACAAAAAACAACATAGATGCGGCAATAAAAAATAACACAAGCGATAGTTTAGCTGTTATTTTTTGAAGCAAAAAGACCGCAAAATGTCAGCGAGATGATTACGCAAGACGAGCCAAACCGCAAAGCTATGCACGAAGCAATATATTATTTTATGCAAGAGCGAAACGAAAAAAACGACGAGATTAAAAGAGTAGTAATTACAAATGGCTATGAGTGGTTTATTTTTGATGCCACAGATTTTGAAAAACTTTTTTGGCTAGATAATAAGTTTAAAAAACGCTTTTTAGATTTTGAAGGCGGTACATTAACAAGTAAAAAGACAGACCATTTTTATAATAACATTGCAAAACATTTTTTAGACACAGTAATAATAAATCATAATTTACTAATAGAAGATGTACAACTTCAAGCAATCCATTTTGACATTAGAACTTTGCAGACCGAAAATGACAAAATTGCATTTTTTAAAGCACTATCTAAGCCGTATCTATTAAAAGAAGAAACAAGAGCAGACCCAAACCATTTAAACGAGCCGTTTTACTTAAAACTACTAGATATTATGGGGCTAGAGCAGGTTAAAAATGGTAGTAAAAAAATAATACAAAGATGCAATGAGCAAAAAAGAAATAGTGCTAGTTTGTTAGAAAATGCTATTGGGATTTTACAGCGTGAAATAGGCGTTAGCGAAGATAAACTTTTTGACACGGCTCTATCGCTTGTAATTATATGGATAAATAGAATTTTATTTTTAAAACTTCTTGAATCTACGCTTTTGCGTTATCATAAAAACAATGAAAAGTATCGTTTTTTATCTTTTGACAAACTCAAAGATTATGATGCACTAAATTCACTATTTTTTGAAGTTTTGGCAATATCGCAAGATGCAAGGAGTAAAGATGTTGCGCATTTTGCACATATTCCATATTTAAACAGCTCGCTTTTTGAAACAACAGAGCTAGAAAAAAGCACAATACGAATTAGCAACCTAAAAGATGGTCTAGTATATAAAGAAGGTAAAAATACACTAGCGTTTTTATTCGACTTTTTAGATAGCTACGACTTTGGCGCAGAAAACGAAGAGAGCGTTATTCAAACCTACAAAACAATAATTTCTGCATCTGTACTTGGTCTTGTGTTTGAAAAAATCAACGGCTACAAAGACGGCAGTTTTTACACGCCTAGTTTTATAACGATGTATATGGCAAAAGAGGCGATAACAAAAGCGGTACTTCAAAAATTTAAAACGACCAAAGAGTGGGATTGTACAAATCTAGTTGAGCTTTACAATAAAATTAAAGACGCAAACGAAGCAAACCAAATTATAAATAGCATAACAATATGCGACCCGGCAGTTGGGAGCGGACATTTTTTGGTATCTTGTCTAAACGAGATTATACGCATAAAAGCCGAGCTTGGCATTTTGTGTGATGAGAGTGGCAAAAGGTTAAAAGATTATACTTTTGATATTCAAAACGATGAGCTAATAGTTTGGGACGAGGATAAAAAAGAAGAGTTTACGTATGCCGAACCATTTGCCAGCGAAGCCTCAAGAGTGCAAAAGACACTTTTTAATGAAAAACGCCAAATTATAGAAAATCAACTTTTTGGTGTGGATATAAATCCCAATTCTGTAAATATTTGCAGACTAAGGCTTTGGATAGAGCTACTTAAAAATGCTTACTATGAGCCAGACGGCAAATTAGATACCCTGCCAAATATAGACATAAATATTAAATGCGGTAATAGTTTAATTAGCAGGTTTGATTTAAAAGATGAGCTAAAAATTAATAACATTAAAGTAGAAATAGAAAACTACAAAAAACAAGTAAGCGAGTATAAAGATAGCATAGGCACAAAAACCACGCTTTTAAACACAATAAAAAAATTAAAAGATAAATTTAAACTAACACTAAAAGCAGAGGGTAAATTACAAAAAACTTTAAATAGTAAATTAGTAGAGTATTTTCAAGAGTTTGGTTTTGATAATTTAAGCAATACGCTTGCGTTAAAGTGCTTAGAGTGGAACAATAAAAAGCAACAACCAAGTCTTTTTGGCGAAAAAGATGCCAAAAAACAAAATAAACTATTGAAAGAACTCGAGGAGTTGCAAGCAAAAATAGATGAAATTGAAAGCGGCAAAATATACGAAAACGCTTTTGAGTGGCGTTTTGAATTTCCAGAGGTATTAGACGAACACGGTGAGTTTGTTGGTTTTGATGTTGTGATTGGTAATCCGCCGTATGGCGTGAGCTTATCTGCAAACGATAAAAAATATTTTACACAGTATTACGAAAGTGCAAAAACAGAAAATGGATTAAAAGGCTCAACAGATACATATAGTCTTTTTATTGATAAAGGTTTACAAATTTTAAATAATGGCATTTTAAACTATATTGTGCCACTTGCGGTTACATCAAGTGAATCTATGTCCAAATTGCATAGTATGATTTTTAGCAGTTGCGAAGATGTTAAAATCTCATCTTATTCAAATAGACCAAAGCGAATTTTTGATGACGCAGACCAAAGGATAACTATAATTGAATGTTATAAAAATGGTATTAAAATAAAAAATTTACTAACTACAAAAATAAATAAGCGATACGCTGAAACTCCAGCCGAAGATGTTATAAATAATCTTAAATTTGCAAATGCAATACAATATACCAAAATGGGCAGAATTCCAAAAATTGGAACAAAAATAGAAGAAAATATTTTACAAAAACTTTTTAGTTTACCAAAAACTTTAAAAGATTACTATACTCAAAATGGTGAAAATGTATATTATAGAACTTCTGGCGGTAGATATTATAATATTATTACAAATTTCCCTACTGGCTCAAGCAAAGAAAATTTTATAAAAGTTGACAATATGTACAGAGATTTAATAGGGGCAATTTTATCTAGTAATTTATATTTTTGGTTTTATCAAGTTTATTCAAATACACTAGATTTAAAATCATACGAATTAGAAATCCTTCCTTTAAATTTAGAATTTTTTACAGCAGAACAATTAGATAGTATTGGACAAATTTATAATAATTATATGCAAGATTTAGAAAGCAACGCTAGGATTGTAAAGGCAAATTATGCAACGATTGATAGTTTCAAAGAGTATAAAGCAAGGCTATCAAAGCATTTGATAGATGAACTTGATAGGGCAATTTATCAAAGTTTTAATTTAACTCAAAATGAGTGTGAGTTTTTAATAAATTATGATTTAAAATTTAGAGTAGATGATGAGTAATATTTTATCAATCTTTTATTGCTTAACGCAAGATGAGATTGATATTATAAAAGGAGATAAATAGATGCAAACAGTAGTATTAAATATAAACGATAGCGTAGCAGATGTAACCCCCAAGTAAACCCCATCCAAAAAACCAAATAAATTCCCCTAATTTCAAAATTAAGTTATCCATTAAAGCCCCTTTTTATAGGCTTTCTGGTATAATTTGCACCATGAAACAAGAAGTAATAACAATAGAATCCTTAACTGAAATCATAGAGAACAAAGATATTATTATTGAGCAAAAAGATAAAGCTATTAAATAAAAGAGTAAAAGAGTGCCTGACACCTATTTCTCTTTATTTAAGAAAAAAATAAGAAAATGCATAAAAGAGTGCCTGACACCTATTTATTGACACCTATTTATCCACCTTTTTCTTCATTTGGTACTGCATGATGCTCTTTTGGCATGATTTTTCCTTTTATTTATAAATTTGGATTAATAGTCTCCCATTTCACTCACAAGCTCTGGCTAGGGAGCAAGATGAAAGAATACAATAAAAAGTTTATCTTTTTAAGTCTTAAGAGACCACCGCACAACCCAACTGTTTTAGTGTGAATGTTAAATTTTGTCAGGTTTTTATCCAAAAAATAGTCGTCTACTACCTGTAAATGGCTATTTTTTGGATAAAAAGATGGTGAAATAGAGCGTTTGCAATGAAGCGTTTGGGTTGTGCGGTGGTCTCCTTAAGGAAACATACGCATTTTTAAGTTCCCATTAAAGGAACAAATTGTATAATACCCTATGAATGTAATTAGCAAAAAGACCCTAGTAGAATTTTACGAATCTCATACGCAAGCAAAAGTGCCGCTTGAGGCTTGGCATGCGGAGGCTAGAAAAGCTAATTGGCAAAAACCTGACGATATTAAAAAAGAGTATGTAAGTGTTTCTTTTTTAAAAGACAATAGAGTTGTTTTTAATATCAAAGGTAATGATTACAGATTAGTAGTTCATATTGACTATTTAAGAAAAATTGTACGAGTAAAATTTATCGGCACTCACGAAGAGTATAATAAAATAAATGCGCAGGAGATTTAAAATGAATATATCACCTATTAGAAATGAGCCTGATTATGAAAAAGTGCTAATGCGTGTTGATGAGCTAATGGAGCTAAACCCTAAGCTAAATACGCCAGAGAGCGATGAGTTAGAGATACTTAGTATGCTAATAGAAAAATACGAAGAAATGCATTGGTTTATATCCGCACCAGACCCAGTAGAGGCGATTAAGTTTAGAATGGAGCAAATGGGTTTAAAACAAAAAGACCTTATCCCTTTTATAGGTAGCAAAAGCAAAGTATCGGAAGTTTTAAATCATAAAGTAGATTTATCGCTTTCTATGATTAAAAATTTATACAATGGATTACATGTGCCGTTAGATGTTTTAATACAGAGCGATAAGATGGCTGTAAGATAATTTTGCCACCATCTAAGCGTTGTTTTTGGGGTGTATATTAGTCTGCATTCCTAACGAAGACATTGGGAATGATGGAAAAATAAACTCAAACTACTTTCTAAAATAGTCATACAGCGATAAATCTATCCGTACATCTTTATTTAGATGGTTGCTATAAATAAATTTGCCGCCACTCATATCGCCTATTAGCGTATGAATTGTAATCTCTTTAACCGGATAGTTTGCAGAGTTGTCGGGCTGATAAATACCGCCATCATCAAGCGTTGTATAAAAAAAGGTTTTTCATAAAATGGGTGTCAGGCACTCTTTTATGAAGCAAAATTCCGTAAATTACGTTGAAAATTTGTAACCATTCAGCAGCCCTCTAAAAAAATCAAAACTAGCGTGAAAAAGTGGCTATTTCAATATAAAAAAGGGGCAGGCTGCTTTTTTAAACACATGAAAAAATAGATGTCAGGCGCTCTTTTGACTCTTTTGA
>DYOP01000163.1 GCA_020720425.1 Bdellovibrio sp.
TCAAGAAGCCAGGCCTCTCGTTTGAACAAATAGATATTAAACCGACCGCTTACCTATACAAGGTAACATCCGAAATCGGAGCGAGCTATTTCGAGACATTTAAACGTTATAACCTGCCTAAACAGTACTCTAATGCCTCATTCAGCGAATCAACTTATGAAGACCAATACCCGGCATTGAGAGAGTTCGGAGTAACCGCTTTTTGCCACATGACACTCAAAGAAGCCCGTGAAAAATTCAATAGCTTATAAATGTATTATCATTAACAATAGTAATAGACTTTTTTCCTAAGTTTTGACCATAAATTAGACTTTTTTCCTAAAGAACAATTTAAAAATAGAACAGCGATGGAACAGCGAACACCAATCAACACAATTAATATAAACTAAAATCAAAACAATTATGAAAACAACACCACTAAAAAACGATGTAGGGGGTATGCGAATGGTAGCCGACCCAAAAACAAACCCTGTAAGACCTTACAGTCCCGGGCAACCCCACAAAACAGTGAAAAACCCCGTAAGCGGCAAGCCAGTGCCTAAGTCCCGAACGGCGTTTAAGACTAAAAAGAAGTCAGTTAAATTGATAGGCACTAAAGTAAAATAACCAAAATTAAAACAACATTTATGACACGAATATTGATTGACCGAAACACCAGGATAGCCCAGGTGAACTTAGAAGAGCTAAGAAGAGGTA
Source organism: Bdellovibrio sp. (assembly GCA_020720425.1). GTDB lineage: Bacteria > Bdellovibrionota > Bdellovibrionia > Bdellovibrionales > Bdellovibrionaceae > DYOP01. Next base: position 697 of record DYOP01000163.1, read on the forward strand.
CAGAGCGAGTAAAGGAAATGATTAATACCTTCAATGAAGTAAAGGGGCTTAAAAGCATCAATAATGAAGAAGATGCAAGGGACTTGATAGGAAACCCCATAGCCTATTTAGATTATCGGGTAATAAAGGATACAGGAATAGCCGTATCGGAAGTTGCCAAGCCCTCTGTTGAGGGGACGGCTGCCCTCTTTAATATTCCTTATGAAAAAATCAAAAAAGAACTCAATTTATTGGTGAGGCATAATTGGGTACTTGAACACCTTACTTATGACAAAGAACGCAATACCTTTGTACTTGAAAGCCGTTCAGAAGCAGCCTATATTAAATCGTTTGAGATTTACACCAAATCAGCAACAGAGGAGAATATTTGGGGTTATCTTACCGAAATGAGTAGCCATCTTACCGAATATGCCAAGATGTTTAATACAAGTAATGATGTTTTATATCAGATTGCTCAAGCTTATGGGTTGGAAGTGGTAAACAAGGAGTTTGAACCTACGCCAAGGTCACTGGACTTTGTTCTGGGGCAGGCAATACTAAGAAGTCATTTTGAAATTTAGGTTGGTTTCATATATTGATGTATTTTAGGTTAGAAGCTCCTATCTGTAAAGGTAGGGGCTTTTTTCTTTGAAAGTGGGCAGGTTTGCAAAGAAGGTTGCAAAGAAGCAGCGGACGTTCTTTTTTTTTTGATGCTATTTTTATCAAATTTAAAACCAGATTCCACCGCTCAAAAAAGTTACTATGTTACCTACTAAATAACTCTATTTATTTTCTATTGATGGTAATATACTAAAGGTATTGTACCTTATTTGTACCTTAAAAGCATTTCCTTTTTATAAACCCTTGTGTTTAAATGGTTTAAGTTCGTTAGTTACTTTTTGTATCGGAAA
>DYOP01000085.1 GCA_020720425.1 Bdellovibrio sp.
CCAACAATGGATTGGTTTATTATTTGTGGAATGGTGCTTTGGTTTAGATGAGTTAAACAATAACTATCTTCAATGGTTACCCCAAGAGCATTTTTGCAAATTAAGTTGAGTGATTGAGTGCCTTGGCAGGCGGGGATAGTTTGAATATTTGCCGGATCAGGCTGGGCCCAATAAAATACGGGAGCATCGTTTGCGCTTTGAAGCTGTATTTGCTCGAGATAGCGTTCGGAGCAAGAGAAAATTACAAACAAGCTTGATATACTAAGTAGGCTTAACAGATTATAAAATCTAGATATAAGGTTAGTATTTAGGTGCATTTGATTTATCCGCATATAATATAAATAATATGTTCAGTTTGTAAAACTTTATAGAGATATTTAAGGTATGGATCAGCTTGAGACAGATTATATGAGTAATAAATTATTTTATTTTTTACTGTTAATTATATTAAAAATTAACCGATACTCTGTACATGAAACTGTTAAACGAATTATTTTATAAATTATTTAGTGATGTGAAATCTAAAAAAAACAAAGTAACTTATGGTTTTTTAGGAAATCAAAATGGGCAAGTTTTGATTTTAGTTTTGGTTATGGGATCGTTACTAGCAAGTGCTATTTATTTTTTTGCTGATCGAATTTTGATAAATTCAAGACAGTTTAGTCAAAATGCGAGTGATGCAAAAGCCCAGATGGTTTTAAATAGTGTACTTGATTATGCAAGTTTTACAGTAAAGCAGAGGTGGTGTTTAACAGGCAATATGCTATTCGATACGAATTGTAAATGGGCTCACGAAAAAAATATTGAAAGACTTATTTTATCTGCAGAGCAAGAAAATTATCTTAAAGCCTTAGAAACGGCGGGGACATTGGGGCAAGTGTTACCCGTCCCACTAAGAATTGATGAGATTTCGCTTATGGTTTCTGTTAAAGAGTTTACTAATGATCACCCTTTAACACCTATTATTAGTCAATTGTATTCAGATGATTTGGTTGGATTTGAAATAAAATACACAAGAGACCATAGTGTTAATACTCCTATTGTTGGGCAGGGGGTATTTTTATATATTGAAGTTTCAATGATAAGTAAGTCGGGTGGGCCACTATTATTGGGTAAAAATAAATTGACTGCAAAAAATTATTTATCCCTACACCCAAGAGAGATTTCTACTTTTGCTCTTTTTGCCCCTAAAGATTTAAGGCTTGATGGTAAGCAAGATGCAAATGTAATCACTTTTCCAGTTATTGATGTGCAACCTTCAGATCAGGCTTCTGCTTCAAAATCTGCATTTGTATTTGAAAGTCCTGTTTATGTTGAAAATGACATTTATTTGTTACCAGCATCTGACCAATCTGTAAAAAAAATGGCTCCCGTTGTATTTGCAGATCGAGTGGTGCAAGGGATCGGAAAAGTTAAATCAGGTGAGTCTGATTATGTGCCTCCTGTAGATCAGTTTTTATGGAGTCAAAGCAAAGTTTTTGGAGGTTTTTTAGGAGGGCTTGAAACGGATGGAGCCAAAGACCTTGGCTCATCGTATTTTTTGGGAGAAGGAGAGGGGGGGAGCGAAGATAACTTTTCTCAAATGCAAGATTGTATGGACCTATCAAAAAAAAGAAACTCTACGGACGGTATTTTAAATAGTAAACTATTAATAGATCATATTAAATCTGTAGATGAAGCTTTGGGTAAAAAAGAAATTTCTAATGAATATCAGTTAGGATTTGATGATTATAATGAGTTTGTACCTCAGTCGTCTGGTAGTTATAATAAAATTATTGTTGATGATAATTCGGATAGTTTGCCTTTTGATAAGGACTACGTTAAAGATGTTATAAAAGAAATTGAAATTGAAAATAAAAGCGTTGATTTAAAAGGTGAAGGCCCAATACTCGAAGTAGCTTCTTATTTTGGAAAAAAAATTGTTAAATTTTATTTGCCTTTTGAAGGGAGCGCAGAGTTTGAAGTTAAAAATAATATCCCCAATGAAGGTAAAGCATTAATAAGGTTTACAACTCAGCCAGTTATTATAAACGGTAAAGAGCAGCCCCATTTAGTTAATTTAAAAATTGATATTAAAAATCCCGAATATTTGAAATACACATATCCAGAAGATAAAAATGCTAATCCAATTAAATATCTTTCTGGCGAAGAAATTCAGTTTTATTCTAAAATTAAAGCCTTTGATAAACTTTTTAAAAACGGTCAACCGATTGTGTTTTCCGAAGAAGATGATGGTTGGTTTGGTGTATTCAACCCATTGGGTGGCGACGATGATGAAAAACAAAAAAAATGGAATAAGCATGTTACCTATCTTTCGAGAGCTGATGCTGCAAAAAAAGATGGTGATTATTTAATTTGGTCTAAGGGAATGATAAAATCAAGTGAAATTGATAATTTTTTTAAAGATGAAGCTGTGAGCCTGTATGACGATACGATTACTCAAAACGATTTAGCGACTCTTATTGAGAAATGCTCAAACCAAGGTAACGGCGTTGGAGCCAGTTGGGGGGATAGTTTTGCTCCCCAAGCAAGGCATAGCTGGAATTTTGCTGCCGGAAAAAGCGAGGTTCCCTATCAAGATCCTTTGATTAATGAACTTATTTTTGATGATAAAAATTCAACACCTTCCACCACTGACTTTAGGGTTTATTCAATAGTAAAAAACTGCATAATAAAACCCAGTGCTTCGGTAGTAACAGGGTTTTTTAGTTGCGATCATTTGCAGATAGAGGCTAGGACTACTCCCCTTAGAATTATAGGTACATTTATTGTTGGATCTTTAAATGTTGATATATCTGTCTACAGCCAAGGTGTTAGGTGGAGTAACATTTATCATCCTCAAGCAGTTGAGGAGCTTAAATCCATGAATGTTTTAAAGCCTAAAACTATAAATAAAACGTGCACAGAAATTGAAGACTTAGTAACAGGCGTTCCCGTGTGGCATCCAAAACCTTCGTTAATTGATGCTCAAGATAGAATTTTGTGTTCGCCTGTAAGTTTACGAGCCAAGGCTGATCCATTTCAGTGGACATCGCTTGATCCTGACTGTGGTGTTCTGACAGGAGGGAGCACAACGACTTGTAAAAGGAGAATGAGTAAAGTTTTACTTATCGAGCATTCAAGGGAGTTTGGCCAATGAGTCAGTCAGCAATTAGTAACAGCAAAGGGATGACTTTAATTGAGCTTATTGTGGCCCTAGCGCTTGGTATTGTCATTGTTATTTTAGCGGCATCTTCTTTACAAAGCATTAATAAAATCCATTCAAAAGTTTCTGTTCAGGTGATCGAAAACAAACAAATAAATTTTATTTTAAAAAATGTTCGTAAAGGTTTGGCTCAGCATCAAATTCAGTATAAATTAAATACCCAATATGGTGTAGATAAGGAAAAGTTAAAACGTGATAATCTTTATTATGCTTGGGATAAATCTATAGTAACTGAAAAAGAAAATTGTAAAACATGCCCAGGAAGGATGGGGTATGTCATATCTCCTCATCCTACACTTAAGGGTATGTATATTACATACATAAGATTTACTCATAAAGATTGGGGTGATGACGTGGTTAAAGAATATAGTTTTGTGCTAACGGGGTTATAATTGAAAAAAATTAATCAAGTCTATACAAATCAAAAAGGTTTAACTCTTGTCGAAGTGATGGTAACAAGTGCAATATTTGTAGTTGTTTCTTCGGCTCTTATATTTTATTTAAATAGTACGTTAAGAGATCAAAAAAATTTAGAAGCCAAAATTGATGACTCAACCGATTTACTTGTGGGTGAAAGATTTTTAGAGAGGGATCTGATATACATTTCAGCCTCAATGTTTGGGTGGACGATATCCGATATAAACAATAAAAACTTTTTTGATTTTATTCCTGATTATCCAGACAGCCTTATCATAAATAAATCAAGAGAAATTAAACTTGAAAAATCAGATCAAGAAATTGTATTTTTAGTTGATCAACCCCAGTTTGGAGTCCCGCTTGTTTATGACCCTACATCGGCTTATCAAGTTGGGGAAAAACCAAATATTAATACATCTGCTCCTTTAACTTTTGTTTCGGTTAATAATGGCAGTGTGGTAACAAATCAAAGACCTGATTTTTTTAAAGATAATCATTTAATTTTGCTTGATGCCCCTGTGTTTGTTAGACCAAAAGTAAAAGGTGTGACATCTGTAAATATGCAAGTGCCGCCAAGGTCCCCTGCGTTTTTAGGGGTAGTTAATGGTAACTCTGTTTTAAAAGCTACTGATTTAATTGGCTACTTTAATTTTACTAATCCATATAATAATCAAGTTATTAATGATGTAGATCAATTTTTTAGACAGCTGCCAAGCTTAGGGGGTGGAAGTCCCTATGTTCGTATTCGCGTTGTTCAGGTTGTTAAATACTTTTTAATGCCAGCAAAAGAGGGCGGAAGATTAAATCTTTATCGTGCTGTTTATGCCAATGGCGCTTTTCAAAAAGAACAACTTGTTTCAGAACGAGTCAAATTTGTACGTTTTTATAGGGCTTCTATTGCGTCTTCTTTATTGTCATATACAATAGAAAAAGAAGCTAGGGGGGCCTTATGAAATTAAATTGTAATGCGTTTTTTGTAAGTTCAATTTTTTTTCTGTTTCCTGTATTTTTATTTGCTGATGAGGCTTTGGTTGTTGATAGTTCTGCTATGAAGCCAGCTAATATGAGTTCAGTGATGATCGAATCAGTTGTTAAATACACACCACCAGCAGATGGATTTGCGGGGAGATCAGGTGACCGAGTGATTGTACGGGTGGTTAACTCGTGCTTTGGAGCTAATTTGCGGTCTATTCAAAATCCTGTTTCGCCAGATGGAGTTATCACAGCTAATTTAACTGTAAAAAAGGGGGCTGAATTAGTAACATTAAGTGCTGACTATCCCGGAGAAACAGTTGGAGAAGAAGGATCTTCTGTGGGCCAGTCTTATACTGTGCCTAATGATGCCACCAAGGCTCCTGTGGGTACTCAAGTATTATTATATGGTAACATTATTGAGTTTTCTATTCCGAGCACAGCCTTTAAGGATACAAATAGTGAGTTATCAATTTTAATGTCTGACTTTAGCCAAAAAGTTGCATCCTGCGGGGGGAAAAAGGGCAACTTAGAGCCAGTTTATAAATTATTAGATTACCCGGTTGATAATTCTACATATCCCTGTGGTCAGTATATGGGGCAAGACGGTCCTTTAAGTGTAAGACTTGGCGGGGCTACGGTTTCTCCTGATCAAAAGCAAATTGAAATAAGCGCGTCTTTTCCGGGGCAAACGGGGTTTTGTGGCGGTTACTGGTCGCCCCTTATGATTTTTGCAGACGATGATAGACCAACATTTAATAATATTTCTGAGTTTCCGCTTAACCCGCTCGGTAAAACCTATTGGCCCGAGGCTAAGTCAAAAGGTTACTGGGTAGCAATAGATAAAGACAAATCGGGGACCATTGATAATCGCGATGAGCTTTTTGGTGAAAGCTTTAAATATACCAACGGATTTGAAGCTATAAAAGTCTTAGATACAAATAAAGATGCTTTTCTTGATGCTAAAGATATTGCGTTTTCAAAGTTACTCCTTTGGAATGATGTAAATGGTAACGGAAAATCTGAAAAATCAGAGTTGGTTAAATTATCTAAGCTCATAAAAAAAGTTGATCTTAATTATAACGCCGGTTATGTCAGGCCCTTGGGACGACATGCTCAAGAGCGTGGTAAATCTGTTGTTTATACGGTTAACAATAAAAAGTGGGATATTGTTGATATCTGGCTCGACTGGGCTAAACCAAAGTCTGAAAATGTTTTATCTAAAAAGTAAAAATGCCATCTAATTTTCTTGATAATATGAATATTATTATTAGATAATCACATTCTATGAAGCAAAAAATAAGTTTTTTACTTTTCAAGGGAGTGATTATTATGCAATTGATATCGCAATCGGTATCCTCATCCGCTCAAGGGTCAGAGCTTAAAATTGATTTTGAAGCTCAAAAATATTTGGCTCCCAATGGGTTAACCATTATTTTATATGAGGATCATCGTATCCCTATGATTAGTTACCACACGTGGTACCGGGTTGGATCGCGCAACGAAAGCCCTGGGGTAACAGGAGCCGCCCATATGCTAGAGCATATGATGTTTAAAGGTGCTAAAAAATACTCAGGAAAAGACTTTGACCGTATTTTGCACGAAAACGGAATTATGAACAATGCCTTTACCAGTTGGGATTACACGGGCTTTTATCAAAACTTACCAAGCAGTAAGCTTGAGCTTATGATGGATATGGAAGTTGATCGGATGAGATATTTAAAAATTGATCCCTCAGATCTTAAAAGCGAGCTTCAAGTTGTTGCCGAAGAAAGAAGATGGAGAACGGATAATAATCCGATGGGTTTGCTGCGCGAGGAACTTTTTAAAAAAGTATTTAATCAGACCCCTTATGAATGGCCTGTAATTGGTCATATGAGCGATATTCAAAGCTATACCTCAGAAAAATTAAAAGTGTTTTATGACAAATATTATAATACCTCGAATGCCGTTTTAGTTTTAGCTGGTGATTTTGATCCTGATCAGGTTAAAACCTTAATTGAAAAACATTATGGCCAATTGTTACCAGCCCCTGTTGAAAAGCAAAACTTTAAAGCCATGGTGTTACCAACTAAGCCTCAGCGAAGTTTAATACATAAGTCTGTGCAAAATGCGACCCTTATGTTTGCTTACCCAAGTGTTTCAGCTAAGCATCAAGATACTTATGCTCTCGAAATTTTAGGTCATATTTTAGGCGGCGGGTTATCTAGCCCCCTTGTTACGGAGCTTGTTTATACTAAACAAATTGCCAGTTCTGCCGGAAGTTTTCAGTTGAGTAATGCCGACTCGGGTTTGTTTGGCATTAGTGTAAGCGTTAAGCCCGAGTCCAATTGGCAAGTGGCCGAGCAGTTAGTGCGAGGGCAAATAAAAGCGGTACTCGAAAATGGGGTTTCGGCAAAAGAACTTGAAAAAGCTAAAATTAATATGATGAAAGAGTTTGTAGATGATCTTCAAACCCTTGACGGCAAGGCCCGAGCGATTGCAGTTAATGAAATTTTATTTGGTGATTATAAAAAACTTTTAACAGATCTTGAAAAATATCAATCGGTTACGGTTGATGATGTTAAACGCGTCGCCAATGATTATTTAAAAATTAGTCATGAAACCTTTGTAGCCCTATTGCCCGAGGATAAAAAATGAAACGGCACAAGGCGAATGCAATTAAAATTTTGGCTTTAACTTTTATCTTTTTAGGATGTTCTACAATGAATAAAAATCAAACTTCGAGTGCTTTTAAAATTAATAAATTTGAGACCCAAACATTACAAAATGGACTTCAAATTTTATGGCTTCCTGATACCAGCTTACCTCGAACAAGTTTGCAGCTGATCATAAAAACGGGATCAGTCTATGAGTCAGCACCCGAGGCGGGTTTAAATTCTTTAGTGGCAGGGATGTTATCTGAAAGTACAAAAAAGCGAAGCGCTTTAGAGATGGCCGAACAGTTAGAGAGTAATGCGATTGATTTTTCATCTAAAGGACAGGCTGATTTTACCTTTTTATCGGTTTCAGCTTTAAATATCAAAAAAGAGCAAATGCTTGATTTTTTTACTGAGAGCTTGTTTGAACCTGCTTTTAAAGAAGCTGATTTTAAAAGGCGATTATCTAACACTTTAGCAGGAATAAAAAAAATTGCCGATCAACCCGCTCAAGTAGCCGACATTATGATGCTTAAAAATTTATATACAAATCATGCTTATGGCAGGCTCGTATCGGGTTCTCCTGATACTTTAACTAAGTTTGAACCATCAGATTGCTCAAGATTTTATAAAAGTTACTACCGTCCGCAAAGGGCTATGCTCGCGGTAACTGGTCATTTTGATGATGACTTTAAAAAGCAAATTATAAAATCTTTTTTAACTTGGGAGAAATGGGAAGATTTAGGCCAAGCCTTGCCTCCTCAAATGCCTCCTCAAATGGGTCACGTATTTATAAATAAAAAAGATTTAGAACAAACTGAAATCAGGTTTGCGCATTTAGGTATTAGCCGAAATAATCCTGACTACTTAGCTTTAAGATTAGCTAATATGCCCTTAGGCGGATCTTTTGCCTCAAGGTTAAATCAAAAAATCCGAGATGACTTGGGATTAACCTATAATATTAACTCAAGTTTTGATACCCAGTGGTTATCTGGTAACTTTGATATTTCAACTTTTACTCGTCACGATAAGGTTTCAGAAATGGTAGTTAATGTTAACCAAGTTTTTAAAGAGTTTGCTGAAAAAGGAATTACCGGGTCAGAATTAAGTTCAGCTAAAGCTATTTTGATTGGGCAATTTCCGATGGCGCTTGAAACCACTGACAGAATGGCTTTTAATGCTCTATCCCTCTGGGCCTATGGGGTATCATTTGATTACCTAACTCAGTTTCAAGAAAATGTTAATGCCATCACCCTAGAGCAAGTTAATCAAGCGATTAAAAAACATTTTTTCCCAGAAAATTTAAAAATTACTATTTATAGTGATCAATCAAAAATTAAAAGCGAAATGAATGAGCTTAAAAAACAAGGTTACTCGTTTGTAACTCAAGAGTTTAAACTTTAATA
>DYOP01000164.1 GCA_020720425.1 Bdellovibrio sp.
TTGAGGTTATTTAATTTACAACGGTCAGCGAAATTCATTTTAAAAATATTAAATCTAAACTTACGGCTCATAGTTTGTTTAATTAGTCTGTTTGATTAGCCTGTCTCAAAAGTCATTACCTATTCAAGGTAATTGACGCAGCCTAGTTACCATTGGGAAGCAGGTACCTTTTGTATCAAATTAGCACATTTAAACAGAAAAAACGCCTGCAATGACTTTTAGTTAGTCAAAAAAAATAATTTAAAAAAGGCTAAAGTTTTTTTTAAGACCTCCGATTAGGTTGTGTATGAAAATAAATTTGAGCATCAAAACAAATTTAAAGTTAAGTAGTTTTTTTGTAATATTTGCTTTTCTTTTTGGTGGAGTTTTAATGAGCTGCCAAGTTTCAGTTAATATTACTCAAGATGGACAACAAGTCCCAGAAACCCAACCAACACCACCTTTAGACCCTCTACCTCCTGTGACAATTGAATCCGGAATCCCCGTAGGACAATACCAATCTTTAGGTAACGGAGTTCAAGTATGGGGCCGTGTAGATGAGATAAGTAATAATACTCTGTTAAGTAATGGAGTTGAGATTGAGGGTTTTATAGCTACAGATGCTGCTATTGGAGTGAGCCAATAAATTTATAAAAAATGATTACTTAATAAGGTGTTAAAAATAATGGTTTTAAAAATACTCGGAGGAGGTCAGAAAATGAGCCCAACAAAAAATAAGAGATTAGCCGCTCAACAAAGAGGGTTAATGACAAGTTTGATTGTGATGGGCAGCCTTGTTTTAACTGGCCAGCTAGCCTTTGCCAGCTCACCTTTACCTTCAGGTTTAAAAGTAAATTTAAATGTTTCAGTCCCCAAAAGTCTTGCAGCCCCCTCGGGAGATAAAGAGTTACTTGAAGCTTCTTCTTTATCTGTAAATTTAGCTTTGGTGTCTTATCTTTATCACGGCGGCGTAAATTATTATTGCCCGCTTATGACCGAAGTGCACACATTATCTGATATTAAAAAAGGGTCTATAAATTTAACTTTTGCTAATGTTAATTACGATAGCAGTTATTCAAGATCATTTGTAGGGTCTTTAGGTTTATCAGGCGCCAATGATCGCGAAAAGTTTAACGAAATTTTATCAAAAGATTTTGTAGGTGTAAATTTAAGTTGCTATAACGCAAGTAACGCAACCGTTAGCCTAACAGGTGTAACAATCGAAAAAAATTCACCCCACTATGTACAAGTTAGTTTTAGCGTTCAAAATAAAGCAAACGAAACATTTAATGTTTCAACCTTAATGGGGATTGGTAGCAGTTTTTACTCTCATATTGCAGAGGCTTCTTATGTTGATAAACTCATTAATGGGATTGGTAAGTACTTTAATTATAGGCCTAACGGAGTGGCCTGCACGGATGGCCAAGTTTTAAAATGGGATAATGCTAATTCAAGATGGCTATGCGCTACTGATAGCGGAAGTTCTGGGGTGGTAACAAGTGTTGCCGCCCGAACGGGAGATGTTGTCTTAACGGCAAGTGATATTTCTTCAGGGCTTGCAACAGTAGCTACAAGCGGAGCTTATGCTGATT
>DYOP01000165.1 GCA_020720425.1 Bdellovibrio sp.
GCATATTGCATATAAATGTTACTCAGCAGAAAACTCATTGGACCCCACTGAGGGGGCCCCACGCTTGTTATCGACCATGATCCATTTTTACACAACCCAAGCCCTGAGCCATCTCAGTATAAGGTTCAAAATCCGTGGGTCTCCTACTCGATGCAAAACAAACTTCATGAACCATTCATGGCTCATGCTACCAAAGAAGTCTTTTAGGTCGCATTCTAAAACTCCATCTGCCTCAGCCACCGGCACAAGACTCGGTCTATGATTCTTGGCTAAAGGTTACCATCAATAAATCATTCTGTTACTGTTACTGTTACTGTTACTGTTACTGTTACTATTCCTTTTTCTCTCTCCTTTCATTGAATTATTCTTGTAAAATAGAGTGGGCCTCACGACTTTTAGGGTCGTCATGTGCATATGCTGGTTTGATAAAAACGGTTTTGCTCTGTGGTTTGAAAGACTTGAAAAACCGAGGATGGAGGATGTAAAATATTTCTTTTGCACACCTGTTTTATACTCTTTTATTTAGGTCCATATTTACATATAATTTACATATTATTTGACAAGCCTGTCAATCTGAGTTTTTAATAAGATGAGAAAATAAATGTGATGGTTTTCAGACAGAGATATCTGCAAACAAATCTGCAAACAAAAAAGAGCGCTTTCATTAGACTTTTTTTATTAAAGTTAATTGGCTCACCATTCTGGCCCAATTAGTTATCTTATAACAAAAAAAGTCACTACTCGCACGGGGAGTTATCATGTCTACGATAATACAGCACTCTTGGGATCAAATTCCTGGTTTGTGAGTAACATAAAAGATGAGTAAAAATAAAAAGATGTGGCATTCTTAACATGAATAAAACCGTTTATGCCTTAGTTGATGCAAACTCATTTTATTGCTCATGCGAAAGGGTTTTTAGACCCGATTTAGCTAACAAACCTGTCATCGTTCTATCAAACAATGATGGCTGTGCCGTTTCTCGAACTGATGAGGCCAAACATTTGGGTATCGAAATAGGCGCGGTTTATTTTCAAGTAAAAGATTTAATAAAAAAACACGATATTCAAGTGTTTTCATCTAACTACACTTTATATGGTAACATGAGCGCCCGAGTTATGCAGATTCTTTCGACCTTTGCACCAGAGATGGAGATTTACTCGATTGATGAAGCTTTTTTATCTTTATCTGGCATGGAAAAACGAGATCTAGCCAGCTATGCAATAGAAATTAAGAACACAGTATTACAATACACAGGTATCCCCACTTGCGTTGGACTTGGCCCAACCAAAGTGCTTTCGAAAGTAGCTAATCGACTGGCTAAAAAAGATAAAATTAAAACTCAAAGCGTGTTTAACCTCTGTGATGAAGATTTTAAAATTAAAACTTTAAAAACATTTCCGGTCGAAGATATTTGGGGCATTGGCAAGCAATCAGCTAAAAAACTTTATGCCCACCAGATTAAAACGGCCTACGAGCTTATGATCGCAAGACCTGAAATTATTAAAAAGTTACTCAGCATAGTAGGCTTAAAAATAGCTAATGAGCTTAATGGTCAAAATTGT
>DYOP01000166.1 GCA_020720425.1 Bdellovibrio sp.
GTTTTATAATCCTAATTTTTCCTTTGATTTCATTTTTTTAGCCTGATTTTTTTTTTCTTTGTTTGTATTTTACTGTTTTTTTGGACTTTTTTTTTTCGGTGCGGTTGTTAAAAAAAGGCACTCACAAAGGCACGGTGTCTTTTTTTAACAACCGCACCGAAAAAAAAAAGTGGCTTTCCTTAAACTTGATTATCAGCTCTTTGCTCCGAATCCGATTGCTGATGTTTTGCTTGAAGGTTACTTTGATTTTTACCGTATTTCTTTGGTTTCCAATGTTTTTTTAATTCCCCTTTTTGATTATGGGCTTCGCTGGGGGTGAGCATATTACAACTCTTATGTGGACGATAGTCATTGTAAAGTAATATAGCTTTTTTTGTTTGTTCCAAAGCGGCATAGTAATCGCTGAATTGGTCTTTTAAATTGTACTCCATTTTTAATATTCCATTCATGCGTTCGGCTACGGCATTCTCGTAAGGGTCGCCATTTTGTGTCATCGAAATACTTATCTTATTACGCTCTAATTCAGCTACATAATCGTTGCTACAGTATTGAATACCACGGTCGCTGTGGTGAATAAGCGAGCTGCTTAGGGTATTGGTTGAAAGTGCCATTTTCAGGGCTTCTAACACCAGTTCCGATTTCATATTGGGGAGCAAAGACCAGCCTACAATTTTATGTGAGTAAGCATCGGTTATCAATGACAAATAGGAAAAACCTTTTTTGGTTGAAATGTATGTTATATCGCTTACCCACAGTTTGTTAGCCTCTGTAACTTCTAAATCGGCAATCAGATTGGAGTAACGACGATAAGGATGGTTGCTATTGGTGGTATGAGGCTTGTATTTGCCTGTACGCACTGTAAATCCGTAGTCTCGCAAAAGGGCGTGCAGTTTGTCGCGCCCCATTTTGATGTTGTGCTTTTCCAAATCCGATTGAAGCAATTGAGCCAACTTGGTTGTACCCATTTTGGGGTGATTTTTACGCAACTCTTTGACCAAAGTTAGCACGATGGCATCTTGTAAGTCATTGTTTTTCTTGCGTTTAGAGTTGTCATAAAAGGCTTGTTGGCTCTTATCAAGTCGCTGACTGAGATATTCTATTGATTTTTTTGGATACATGATTTTTGCTGCTCTAATGCTTTCTGTCCAACTTTTTTTTTTATGTCTATTTTGTAATCCCTCTCGGCTATATCTACCATTATTTCCATGATATCTGCCTTAATTTGAGCTTTTTCTACTAAGTCTTCAAGTTCCTTGATGCGCTTTTCGAGCTTGTTTATTTGAGTTCTTTCTTCTGGAGTCATCGTTGATAAAATTGAATAAATTTTACTACTATAACGTAATTGCCAGTCAGAAAATATAAGACGAAAGTTTTTTTTATCAAAATGAAATCTTTCGGCGACTTGTTGTACCGTCAAATTTCCTGCTTCAACTTGATTTACAACCCAGCGGCGAAAACTTATTTCGTATTTGCTATAATCCGTTACCTCTGTATCAAAACCCGATACAAAATTACTAACTGCATATTTCTTTTCTTTCATTTTATTATACTTTTTTA
>DYOP01000086.1:0-1716 GCA_020720425.1 Bdellovibrio sp.
TTTCGCCCTTTTGTTGTTTTTATTTTTCGGGCGACATCATTCCTGACATATAGGGAACTCGTCACAAACATGGCATCTGGAACGGCCGGAACTGATTTGATCCAAGATAAACTTCAACAATTGGCTGAAAAGAAAAAGGCTCTTGAGCAAGAGCTTAATCTCGTTGTCCAAGCTGAAGAAAGTGCAAGCCAAATTGAGGGAGCTAAAAAGCATATCGAGGCCAATGTTAAGGCCGTTAAGTCGTCCCTTAAAAGGACTAAGCCACATCTACAAAAGAAACTGCTAAGCGCCCTCTTTCAACAATTGGTAGCGACTGACACTGGCATTAAGGTCTTTTATCATTTGGGAGAATCTAAAAATTTAATTGGAACTAAAGTAAAAACAAAAAAGCCATCGGAGGTTAATTCCGATGGCCACTGGTCTTTTCTTTCGCAAACACCTGGATTTTTTTCGTCCAAGAGTTCGCCTATCCATTGTAATGGTGGAGATAATCGGGATCGAACCGACGACCTCTTGCATGCCATGCAAGCGCTCTCCCAGCTGAGCTATATCCCCAAATAAAAAGCCAATAACCAAAAGTAGTTTTATCGATTTCAGTTTTAAAAGCAAGCCCGGCCTTATTATTTTGCAACGTGGAAGAATTCAATAAAAACGGTCTGAGTACAGCAGACAACAAATGTCTGAGATCAAATGTCTGAGATCAAAAAATACCAACGGTTTAAGTTCAACAATAATCAAATTGAAAAATCCTAATAAGAATAAAGCCCAGCAAACAACAGCCCCTAACAATGAATAACTTTTTAATAAAGCCGTTTAGAGCTTAAAATCTTTTTAGCGGTTTCAAGATCTTCGGGTTTTACGTAGAGGCGGTCAATGATACGGGCATCTTCGTATTTGGCAAAAATTTCGGTGGATTGGTCAATGGGGTTAGGTTTGTCCCACTTATTATAGGGATCAACCACAAAAATAGGAACTGCTTTTTCGTCACTTAAAGAAGAGTGGTATTTTGATAAACGAGCCTGTGATGAGGCCCAGATCACATCAATACCTTCTTGGATGAGCGAGTCTCTGACCATTTGAGGCTTGCCAGAGGACTCGGTGCTGTGAAGTTCGAGTAACACTTTGTAAAGATTTTTTTGCGCAATTCTTTGGGCCCAGGGGTTTTTAGAGGCGGCGATAAATTCGAAAAGTTTATAATCATTATAAAGAGTGTATTCATCAATATCCGAAGGAAGCTTAAAGCCGCAATCATCTGAAGTTAAAAAGCGATTTAAAAGCTCCTCGTAAATAATACTTTTATGATGAAAATAAACCATAAGATGCATGTGGTGACGAGAAAGTAAAAAATCATCAAAAGTGTAAAGGGCTCTTCGATTAATAGCCAAGTAGGCTTTGTTATTTTCAATATGCAAAGTCATATGGCTTACGAGCCAATGGCTATCAACCTTACCATAGTTGGTTCCGCAAAAGTAAGAATCACGCTCGAGGTAGTCCATTCGGTCGGCATCAAGTTCGCTACTTACAATTTGCGAAAGGGCGGGGCGATAATCTATCCCGTCAACGACAAATAAATGATCTTGCTCGATTAATGAACGATCAATTAAAAGCGCAAAGTGATACGGGGTGCAATCGGGGTAACCTTTTTCTAATATTTGAGTCAGCGGAGAATCGACTATAAATTTGATTGTATAATCTTCGTGGCTAGCGCGGTTGGCG
>DYOP01000086.1:1816-5486 GCA_020720425.1 Bdellovibrio sp.
GCGCGGTTGGCGTGGTTGGTTTTGCCTGAGCTTGTTGTGTTACCTAAGTTGGTGTTGTTTAAATTTATGTCACTCAAAGTTTCGTCATTGTTACCATCGTTACCATCGTTGCCAATTTCAAGTTGCTTTGAAACTTTTTTACGATTTTTATAAATATCAATATTTAGATCGCTTAAAAGGGGCATCACATCTTCGGTTGTATGGCTAAGGGGGCCATGGCCAATATCGTGTAAAAGGGCAGCCCCGCGAACTAAACTTTTAAATAATGATTTTTTTGCAGGATGATTGTCTAGCTTGAGTTTGAAAGCTCCATCAAAAGCAAGGCCTGCTAAATGACATACGCCTATCGAGTGTAAAAAGCGATTATGGGTAGCACCAGGAAAGCTAAACTCGGCAAAGCCAAGCTGTTTAATAGCTCTAAGCCTTTGAAACTGGCGACTTTCTATAATATCAGCCTCTGATTGAGTCAGTCGAATGCTACCATGAACAGGATCTCTAATTTCCATCATATGGGCGTAGCTTAGTAGATTTTTTTAAAAAACAGTAGAAATATTTTGCAGGTCTTCGGTCTAAAAATGGTCCCTGGGACTCTAGCTGACAAAACTTTTGACGATTATACTAAATGAGATAGCAATTAAGGAGGCTTAGTATGATCAATTGGGACGAATTTGAGTATATGCATGTAATCCGAAAGCTAAGGCAGATCGTAGGGTCTTGGTGGTCTATGGATGTGCTCTTAGTAGATGAGTCCGGAAATATTAAGACTCTTGAAAATTCGAGAATCAAATTTGTAAATCCATCAATTGAGTTTTTACTTCAAAAAGAAGTGGTTAAGCAAAAATTAAGCGAATTTGTTGTTCAATCCTTAGATGAGTTAAGAATGGTAGACAATGATTTTGCCTTAAAATATTGGGACGTCGGTGGATTTTCATTCGGAATTTTTCCGATTATAATTGATCGTGATTTTTTAGGTGCCGTTGTTATTGGTGGCTTTGCTGAGAATGAGCAAAACGACATTCAAGATCGACTTGCCGCCTTTGGCGCTAGCCATGATGTTATTCAAGCCAGTCTGAGCTTGTATCATTATCTTAACCCTCAAGAAAAAGAACATTTTATTGAGTTAGGGACGTTACTAGCCGAAGAAATTGTTACTCTGTATATTGAAGTTGAAAAGCGCGAAGACCGTATTCGAGAATTAAACAAAGAGTTGGGTAGCCGTTTTAAATATGACAACATGATTGGTAAATCAAAACCCATGCAAGGTCTATATATGTTACTCGATAAAATTAAAAATGCCGACTCGACTGTTTTAATACAAGGCGAAAACGGAACGGGTAAAGAGCTTATCGCAAAATCAATTCACTACAATTCGCTCAGAAAAGACAAACCATTTATTTTGCAAAACTGTTCGGCTTTTAATGATAATTTACTTGAGTCTGAGCTTTTTGGGCATATGAGAGGCTCTTTTACGGGTGCTATTAAAGATAAAAAAGGTTTATTTGAAGTGGCCGATAAGGGCACATTTTTTTTAGATGAAATTGGTGATACCTCTCCGCAAATGCAGGTTAAGTTACTAAGAGTGATTCAAGAAGGGACCTTTACCCCTGTGGGTTCGACTGAAATGAAAAAAGTTGATACCCGAATTATCGCGGCTACCAATCGCCATCTTAGAGAGATGGTTGAAAAAGGAACCTTCAGAGAAGATTTATATTATCGATTAAATGTGATTAATATTCGTGTGCCCCCATTGAGAGAACGAAAAGAAGATCTACCTTTTTTAACTGAATACTTTTTTCAAAAAACGGCCGAAGCGACCGGAACTCAAAGAAAGGGGTTAACCAAAAGAGCCCTCGAGTTACTCTATGATTACCAATGGCCCGGTAACGTAAGAGAGTTGCAAAACGAAATTGAAAGAGTGGTTGTGTTAGCCGGCGAAGAAACCAAAATCACGCCTGAAATGCTTTCTCCTAAAATTGCAGAAAACATTCAGCAAAATAAGCATCAAGGTTCGAGATTGCAAGGCAAGTTAAAAGATGCCATGGAAGATCTTGAAAAAGAGATGATTCGCGAAGGCTTAAGACGAACGGGATGGAACAAATCTAAATTAGCTAAAGAGTTGGGTATATCAAGAGCCGGTCTGATTATGAAAGTCGAAAAATACGGTCTTGATAAGCGTAAAGTACCAAGAGTGGCGAGTTGATTATTGGCGAGTAGATTATTAGCGAGTTGATTATTCTTTTAGATAAATAAAGTTTGGTAAACAAATATAAGCTCAACAAACTATATAACCTCTGTACACCACTGGTTAATATCGTTAAAAACGGCCTCTCGGCCAAGATCGTTAAAGAGTTCATGTTTGCGATTTTCGTAAATGTTTAATTTTTTTTGCGAAAATTTAAGTTTATTAAAAAAATCTATATTCGTAGAGCTCGAAACGATAGGGTCGTTTTGGGCCAGTAACATAAGTAAATGTCCTTTAAATTCGTTAGATCGATCTAAAATATTTTTTTGAGCCTGCTTTGAGTCGAGATAAACGCCGGAACTAATTTTATGATGTCTTAAAATATCTTGTTCATACTCGGCTAAAACATCGGGGTCAGAGCTAAGTTGGGTGTTTAAAATTTCATTGCCCAATGTTACTTTTGGAAAATAATTATTTAACGCAATCGCCGCAAGCTCTTTAATGGCAGGGACTTCGAGAGAAAGTCCAAGCAAAGGGTTGCTTAATATTTGATAGGCAAGACTCGAAGTCTGTATTTGCAGTAGGTAAGTGAGTTGGATCAGTCCCCCCATGGAGTGGCCAACGTAAATAAGCGGGGTTGATGGGGGGATTAGCTTTTGAGCTACATCGGTATTAAATTTTTTAAAATCTTCTACATAGTCATAAAAACTATGGGCGTAGCCACGTTTGCCAAAAGAGCGGCCATGACCACGTAAATCCCAAGCGAGTGTATTAAATCCAAGCTGACTTGTGCCCTCGACAAAGCGTTGGTAACAGCTTGAGTGTTCGCCTTGCCCATGGGTAATAATAAACCAAGCCTTTGGTTTAATCGAGGGCTCCCAAGTTTGATAAAATAGAGATTGACCTTGGTAACCCTTAAATTCACTTTCAAATTGTTTCATGTGCAGATCCTTTTTAAAAACAAACTATAAACGAACAAAGGCAGGGGGAGCCCCTTGTTCTGAAATTAAAGCTAACTGATAATGGGGCGGAAAAAACCAGCTCAAGGCTTCAAGAATGCCTTCATGCTCTTGGGGCGGAGGTGACCCAAAAGACTCAAGAGAAAATGCCAAATGATAGTTTTTTTTATCAAGAGAGAAAATTAAAATTTTTGGTATAAGAATGGCTTGCTCTGCTAAAAATTCGATTAATATTTTTTTTACTTCTTTGGGTAGATATTCATCCGTGGGGGGACCAAAATGAGTGACCTCATTCCAATTAAAATCGAGCTGACCCTCCTCTTGAGGAGTTGAATTGGTATTAATAAAAGGAGTCCCCAATTTTAAAAAAGACCAGATCTGCCCCCAGGATAAAATTAAATCAGGAAAATCTTGCTTATCGTTTTGGTCTAAAATTAAACCAATTCCACGTTCAAAGGCCCAATTTAATACTTTCGAAAAAGACTCGGTCGCTGAGGCCGGCGCATCGGGGGCCGGCGCATCGGGGGCC
>DYOP01000086.1:5586-8470 GCA_020720425.1 Bdellovibrio sp.
GGCCGGCGCATCGGGGGCCGGCGCATCGGGGGCCCATCTTAAATGTAAATAAGGCCAAGAGTCAGGCCCATAGATAGGCTCAGGGTTAACAACAAGTAGCTTTTCAGTTAAAAGGAGCTGACAAAGTTGATTATCCCATTCGGGGGTGCGATCATCAATAGAGAGGGCCAAGAGTTGATTTATTTGAGGTGTATTCATAGAGGGGTAATATAGTTCACAAGCAAGGGTGCGTCCACTCTGTTTTTACTCTCGACCTTAAAACAACAATCGGTTAATAAATAGGTCTCATTTTGGCTAACTAAAGAAACGCAAAAATAAATGAGAAAATGGGAAGATCCTCTAAAATAGCAAGATCCTCAAAAAGGCAGTTAGAGGTGGTAGCAATGGCAGTTAAAAATGGCAGCTAAAGAGGTGGTTAGCAATGCAGTTGAAAATGGCAGTTAACAAGGGCTGTTAAGATGCAGAACAAGGGCAGCTAAAAAGGCAGTTAAAAAGCGATTAAAAGGGCAAAACGATATGGATAAATGGCTAGGGTTGACAGCAACAGATTACGGCACGGTTGAGCTAGAGTATATTCGAGAGGCCATCGTGTCTCAAAAGTTAGAGGGAAATGGCTTATTTACAAAAAAAGTACATCAATTTTTTATGGATCGATATGGGTTTAAAAGTGCGTTTTTTACGCCCAGCGGAACCGATGCTTTAGAGCTTGCGGCCCTACTGCTGCCGCTTAATCCGGGGGATGAGGTTATTGTGCCTAGTTATACTTTTCCCTCAACAGCTCATGCCTTTAAACTCAGGGGTTTAAAAATTGTTCTAGCTGATTCCGAAAAAAATCATCCCAATATGGATTTTCAATCGGTGGTTAAAAGTGTTACCAGTAAAACAAAAGTTATTTGTGTGGTCCACTATGGCGGGGCAAGCCCTGATATGGAAGAGCTCAGTTTGTTTTGCAAAAAAAATGGCATTTATTTAATTGAAGATGCGGCTCAAGCGATTGATTCTTATTATAACTCTAAACCCTTGGGTTTGTTTGGTGACATGTCAGCATTTTCGTTTCATCAGACTAAAAATATTTCAAGTGGAGAGGGTGGGCTTTTAGTAGTTAATAATCCCGAATTTATTAAGCGAGCCGAAATTATCAGAGAAAAGGGCACAAACCGACAAGCCTTTTTAAGAGGCGAAGTTGATAAATACACTTGCGTCGATATTGGTTCTTCTTTTGTAGGTTCAGATTTAAATGCTGCGCTTTTATTAGGGCAGCTACAAAGATTAGATCAAATTCAGGCTCAAAGGCTTGAGCGCTGGAAAGCCTATGAGCAGGCCTTTTCGGGGCTTAAAATTTTAAAACCCCAAATAAACAATAAAGTTAAGCATAATGCTCATAATTATTATTTTGTTTTTGATAATATCAATCAGCGAGATCATTTTATAAATTATATGCGCTCAAATAACATTGGGGCCGTGTTTCATTATGTGGGACTTCATCGGGGCAGTTACTACCGCGCAGAAGCCACATGGGTCGGTGATTTAAAGCAGAGTGATTATTTTACAGATGGTTTAGTTAGGCTTCCCTTGTATGGCTCTTTAACCGCAGAGGAACAAGAATATATTATTTCGAATGTTTTGGAGTACTTTAAAACATATGAAAATAATTAATGTATTAAGGTCTCACGCTTGGGGTGGGCTTGAATTGTACACCCTTGATTTTATAAAAAAAAATGCACCAGCGTCGAGCCTGCTTTGTCCAAAAGGCTCTCGCCTATCGCAAGAGGCGCAGGCTAAGGGCATACATGTTACCCACTCATGGCAAGCCTTATTTAAAAATTGGGACATCATTCATGTTCATCAAAGGCAAGATTTACCAGGGGTTAGGCTATCGTTAATGGGCCGAAATAAAATTAAACTGATTTATACATTGATGATGAATGCTCCCAAAAAAGATGATGCTTATCACCGCTGGATTTACCAAAGAGTCGATGCCTTATTGACCTCATCAAAATGGGTCAAAGAAGAAGTTCAAAAAAATTTTCCCATTTCAAAAGAAAAAGTATTTTGGGTTCCTTATGGTCGTGATTTTACCCAGGAGTCAAAAGAGATTTTAGCTCAAAAAAATACCTTACTCCCCAAAAATCAAAATAAAATAATTTTTGGTACTTTGTGCCGATTAGATCGGGCCAAAGGCGTTGTAGAAATAGCTAAAAGCTTGGATTTTTTAGATGCGGCAACTCAAAAGCAAATCGAAATTTGGATCATAGGTGACCCAACTCTTAAGCGTTTAGAGGGGGTAACTCCTATTTATGAGCCTGATTCAGAGGCCGTTAAGTCTGAACTTTTAAGTCTTTCTGCTAAATATCCAGACCAATTAAAACTGTTACCTTTTCAAAAAAATCCTTGGCCCTATTTGGCGAGTATGGATGTTTTTATTTTGGGATCATATAACGAGACTTACTCTTTATCAGTGCTTGATGCCATGAGCTTAGGGGTGAGTGTGATTGGTACAGAGGCCGGGGGCACAATCGAGCAAATAGGTCAAAACCAAGAGCGGGGAGTTTTAATAAAACCTAAAAATGCTCAATCAATTGCCGAGGCCATTGAGTTGTATTTAAAAGACCAGTCTTTGATATTAAGTAAAGGAAATAGCGCTAAGAGTTGGGTTTTGAATGGTCACTCATGGCCGTTGAATCAAAAATTAATTACCGAAATTTATAATAGTTAAGTGTTGGTGAAAAATGCTTTGCATAGTTCGCAGGTCATTTGTTCTTTTTATCCATGAGGCACGGCCTTCCTGGCCTCTGCAAGCGTTGCGCTATCCATGCGCTTGAGGCCTCTTGATGGGTAACCCGCCGAAGTTCAAAAAGCTTTTCACAGATCAAAGTTGAGCCAA
>DYOP01000087.1 GCA_020720425.1 Bdellovibrio sp.
GATTCGGTAACAGGACCCTTTTTGCTGTAAATTTTTATGTGAGTTTTTATATAGGTTAGCACCACCGGTAACACAACAAGTGTTAAAAGTGTGGCACTTATTAACCCACCAATAACAACAATAGCTAAAGGCTTTTGCACCTCAGCCCCAATGCCTGTATTAAGCGCCATTGGCACAAAACCTAAACCCGCAACAAGTGCTGTCATAATGACGGGCCTCATCCTGACCTTGGCTCCTCTGATGATTGCATCGGTCAACGGCTCTTGAGAATTACTTTGCTCTAAAATAAATGTTACTAAAACAACCGCATTAAGAATGGCAATACCAGAAACCGCAATAAAACCGATAAGGGCTGGTACAGTTAAACTTAAATTCGCTATCCAAAGTGAAAACACACCTCCCGTCCAAGCCAAGGGAGCCGCTATAAAAACAATAAGTGCAAAAACATAACTTTTAAAGTGGGCCACTAATATAAGTCCGATTAAAAAAACCACCATCGGAATCAAAACTAGAAAACGTTTTTTTGTGAGTTCCATATTTTTAAACTGACCACCCCAGTAAAACCTATAACCATCTGGCAAACTAACTTTGGCTTGAATGCGCTCCTGAGCTTCGGTAACAAAAGATTGAATATCCCGATTTTTAATAAATAACGATAGTGCCGAGTATCTTTGTCCCCAGCTTCTTGCAATCGTTGTTACTTTATTTTGCTCAACAAAAGTTCCTAAATCAGCAAGGGCTACTGAGCCACCCGAGGCCGTTGGCACCCTTATTTGATTTACTTCATCCAAATTTTCACGCAGCTTTTCGTCAAGATGAAGCCTAATAGGCACCGACCTGTTAAGATCACTAAAGCTACCCACTTCTTCTCCGGCCATCCCTAATTCGAACGACAAGTTAAGCTCCGAAGGTAACACTTGGTATTGGGCTAGTTTTTTGTAATCCGGATAATACTCTAAAACTCGGCTTTTTGTGAGCGCCGTTAAAGCGTCAAATTGCGATTCAAATAATCCTGGCATTCCCTCTAGGGCCTCTTTTGACTGATTAATCAGCTTTTCTAATATTTCAAGATCGGGCCCATAAATGCGCAAAGCAACATCGGCCCGGCTACCCTCTAAGATTTCATTAAATCTCATTTCAATCGGCTGAGTTTGCGAAATCTCCTGGGGCTTTAAATTTTTTTCTAGATCGCTTTTTATTGCTTCAAATAATTCGTCTTTATTATAAGCTCGGCCTAGATCGGCCCGATAGGGCCATTGGTCTTTGTCTTTTTTTAGGATCACAAAAGTATCGGCAAAATTAATACTCATGGGATCAGTGGCCGACTCGGGAGTTCCCAATCTTGAAAAGACACTTTCGACTTCGGCAAATTGAATAATTCTTTTTTCTGCCATTTTTTGCTGAGTTACCGACTCATCTATACCGATTGAAGTATCTCGAACTAAGCCAATAACCATATCTCCCTCATTAAGTTGAGGAATAAAATCAGTTCCAATTTGAGTGGCAAATAACCAAATAGCGCTGATAAAAACTAACCCTGTTGTTACCAAAATTGATGCTTTATATCGCACAGCATAGTAAAGAGTATAATGATACGCCCACTCTAATTTTGTTATTAGCCATGGCGCTGAATGAGAGTTTTTTGGTTTTAGCAAAAGATACGCTAAACCAGGGATCCAAATAACAGTCAAAACCAAGCTTGTGGCCAAGGCAAATAAAACCGCCAAAGCCATTGGTCTAAACATTTTACCTTCGATCCCATCCAAAAAGAGAATGGGCAAATACACAATAACGATAATCAAAACCCCTAAAACAAGGGGTTTTAAAACCTCTTTTGTTGAGTCAAATACAAAATCCATTTTACTTTTTTTATTTGCCTCTGATGACCGGCGAATTATATTTTCAACTAAAACTACAGCACCATCAACTATCAATCCAAAATCAATAGCACCAAGACTCATCAAATTTGCCGAAACCCCTGTTAACTTCATCCCTACAAAAGCTCCGATTAATGAAATCGGAATGACGGCCGAAACGATAAGCGAAGCCCTCATATCGCCAATCAGTAATAGCAAAATAAGTATAACCAGTAACGCCCCTTCGATTAAACTTTTAGTTACTGTATCAATTGTCTTATCAACCAAAAAAGACCTTGAATACTGAATCTGCAAATCGACATTCTCGGGGAGTTTAATTTTTTTTATGGCCTTGACTGACTCATTTGCCACTTTTTGACTATTCGCTCCTGATCTCATGAGAACCGTCCCTAGCACGGCCTCTTCTCCTGCGGTTGTGGCAGCCCCCACTCTCAACGTAGACTCGATTTTTACGCTCGCTACATCTTTAATATAAATCGGCCTTCCGTTAAACCAAGACTTAATAGGGAAGTTTTCAATTACATTTAACGATTTTACTTCGTTGTTTACGCTTATAATAAGTTGATCTGAATTTTCTTGAATATACCCACCGCCCACATTTTGACCCAAGGCCATAACCGATTGCCTAAAACCCAATAAAGTCAGGCCAAAGGCCTCTAATTTTTTAGGGTCAAAATTAATATGAATTTCTTTTTTATACCCCCCGTTTGTATCGACATCGGCCACATCTGTGACCTTTAAAAGTTCGGGACGAATCAGCCTATCTTGAATTTCTTTTAGGTAAATTAATTGCTCAATTTTGTTTTTTGTTTTTTTCTCCCCTGAGTCTGGCTTAAGTAACAAGGTATACATAACGATTTCACCCAAACCCGTCGTCATCGGCGCCATTTCAGCTGCCAGTCCCGATGGCAAATTAACAAGAGCTAACCTTTCAAAGATCTGAGCCCTAGCCCAAAAAATTTCGACGTCTTCATCAAAAATCACATTGACTTGAGATAGACCAAATTTTGAAAGAGACCTGATTTCGGTAACACCCGCTATACCCGTCATGAGCTGTTCTATAGGCAAAGTTACCAATCTTTCGATTTGCTCAGGGTTAAGGGGCCCAGTTTTAGTATTGATCATAACCTGTTTATTTGTTATGTCAGGTACAGCATCAATGGGGACTTGGGTTGTAATAAAAAGCCCCGCACCTATTAAGGCTAACAAAATATATAAAAGTGGTTTTGCATTTTTTAAAGCTAAATATAGCCAATAATTCATATTTGCCCTTTAATTATTTTTACCTGATTGCAGTCAGCTTGCTCGCATTTATTTAAAATAAACTCAATAGTATTAGTTTGAACATCTAAAATTTGAATCATCATTTCACTTTTCTGCCGATCCAACTCTAAAAATTGAGTTAAACTAACCCACCCCGTTTGAAATGATTTTTTATGAGTATCAATGCTTTTGTATATTTGATTAATCTGAGATTGTGGGTATCGCTTTAAAGATGAAATAAGCGTTTCTATCTCGGCTTCAAAATTTTCTAATAGAGTTTTTTGCTTTAGAGATTCAAAATCCCTCTGAATCATAATTTGATCAATCTCAAATTGTTTTATTTTTTTCTCTGACTGCAAAGCCTGCTCAAGCGGTATTTCTACCGAAATCCCGATGGTGGCATTTTCTTCGCCCCTATTTAGGTACTGCCTATCCTTTGAAAAATAAATTTCAAACTCAGGCCTGATTTTGTAATTTTCTAACTGGTTTTGCGCAGCCGCGAGTTGAGCCGAAATAAGTTGCTGCTCAAAAGTAACATTTAATAATGAGTCTGGCGAATAATCAGATAAAACCTCAGAAGAGGAGCGATCTGAATTAACCATTTTTTTATCTATTTTTAAGTTATTTTTAACCGCATTTTTTATAGAAAAACGATTGACAGAATTAAGTACGTTTTTAATTTCAATTAAATCAGCGGGAGTAAACCATTCAATCATTAATGTGCTTAATCTATTTTTATCTACTCCAAATAAGCTTAACTGGTTTGTGGCCTCAATAATTTTATAGTCCAATTGAGCGACTTGATCTTCGGCCTGCCTTAAGGCATCTGATACCATTTCTTTTTCTAGAGCCATAGATTTTGAGCTAACCTGAGCGCTATATATTGATTGCTTAATTAAGGCCAACCATTGCTCTCTTTTTTTATAAAAATTTCGTTGCTCATTTAAAATGGCTAACTGAAATAAATTGAGTGTAATCATTTTTTTTGCTCGATATGACAAAAGCAAATCTTGGGCTTTTGCAATACTCACTTGGCTTTTTAATATTTTTTTTTGTTTTGATTTTTCAGTCCAAAATGGCAGCTTTTGTGAGACTGTATAGCCCTCAACGTTACTTTGCACGCCCTCCCCATTTCTTTCGGTCCACTCCATCGAAAAACGGGGATTACTCCAAACCGAATAAGAGTCAAGCTTAGCCTCTGCTGTTTTATATTCAATCCGCCCTTTTTGAATATCAATATGACGTTCGGCCGTTTGCAAAACAAAATCTGATAACTCAAGCGAACTCAGAGGTGGCGCAACAAAAATTAAAATAAAAAAGGAGGTAAAGCTAGAAATGATCTTTATGTTTTTCTTGTATGTTGTCATATTTATCCTAAATTTGATCATGGTTTTATACATGGAAATTTGTCATTATAATCTATGATTTCTCATTTTGATTTATTAATGCGTTAATTTTTCATTTTTATTTTCATTATTAGCTTTAGCGTTAACATTTAAAATAGACTTAAAAAGTATTCTCATTATTTTATAAGTACAATCTGCAGAGCTCTGAACTTGCCGAAAAGCAAATATTAATAATAGACTCTATTTAAGCATCTTATCCATTAATTAAGGATTAAACTTGATTTCGAGGCAAGCGGCAAGGGCATTTGATCGCAATAAGGAGGTAAACAATGTTAGCCTATCAAAATTTCTTAAAAACCATTCTTGAAAACGGAACTAAAAAAAATGATCGCACGGGAACAGGCACGATAAGTCTTTTTGGTCACCAAATGAGATTTAATTTACAAGAAGGCTTTCCGTTAGTAACAACCAAAAAACTACACTTAAGATCTATTATTCACGAGCTATTATGGTTTATTAAAGGCGATACAAATATAAAATATTTAAAAGATAATAACGTGTCTATATGGGACGAATGGGCAGATAAAGACGGTAACCTTGGACCTGTTTATGGTAAGCAGTGGAGATCATGGCAGGCCCCTGACGGGCGAAGCATAGACCAGCTTATGAAAGTTATTGAACAAATTAAATCAAACCCCGACTCAAGAAGGCATCTAGTCGTAGCTTATAATCCGGCTGATGTTGATCAAATGGCCCTTCCCCCCTGTCATTCGTTTTTTCAGTTTTATGTGGCCAACAATCAACTTTCTTGTCAGCTTTATCAACGAAGCGCCGACGCCTTTTTGGGCGTGCCCTTTAACATCGCAAGTTATGCGCTTTTGACCCACATGGTAGCCCAAGTTACCAATCTTGCGGTGGGAGATTTTGTTCACACCTTTGGTGATGCTCATATTTATTTAAACCATCTTGAGCAAGCCCAACTGTTACTGACCAGAAACCCCTTACCCCTACCTCAACTTAAGCTTAACCCTGACATTAAATCTATTTTAGAATTTAAATTTGATGATATCGAAATTTTAAACTACCAATTTCACCCGGCCATAAAAGCTGAGGTGGCCATTTGAGCCAAAAGTCTAATGCTATGACGGAGCCTCACCAGCAGCAAGCTAAGTCACTCGATCATCAAGTGTCACTTAAGTTTGTTGCCATTGCAGCTGTGGCCAATCAAAACGCACTTGGAAAAGAGGGGAGTATCCCGTGGCATGCGCCAAATGATTTAAAATTTTTCAAAAACATCACTCAAAATAAAATTTTGATTATGGGCCGAAAAACTTTTGAATCTTTACCCTATGTTTTTAAAAATAGGCACTCAATTATTGTTACCTCTGATGTAAAAAAATTTTGGGAAAGCGCAAAAGTAATTCAACTTTTTTCTGGCTTAAATCAGAATCAAATATCAGAGCTTGTATCGGTTGAATCATCGGTAGAAAAGGCCATTCAACGTGCCCAAGCCGTTTACTCTGCTCGGCTTTATTCTCAGGCCCCGCTTTCGCAATTTATTATCGTTGCCGGTGGTGGCCAGATTTACAAACAATTGTTACCCGTCACAGATGCCCTTATTGTTACCCAAGTGGGCCTTGATGTTTCTGGTGCTGATACTTTTTTTGTCGAAATAGATCCCGCACACTACCAACTTGCCTTTGAGCAGGCTCTTCAAAAGACCCCTTTGCCCCTGACTGTCCAATTTTGGAAAAAGTTAGATCCCAAAGGCTTAGCCTCACACACCTCGGCCCCAGATTTTTCAGATGATTTATTAAACCAAATTAAACAGGCCTGCCCAATACTTTAAGATTCATATTTCATATCCCAAGGGCTTAAATCTTATCTCCATTGGCTTAAGCCCAAACCACAGAAAAGCTGGACTAGCCAAAAGTGGGTGAGCTAATCAGAAAGTTATTTATATTTAAAAATTTTTTAAAATGCTGTAAAGTGATTCTCCGTTCAGTCGATTATTTAAAAGATTGAGCTATTCTAGGAGAGTTAATGTTTAAAGCGATTAAAGCGATGTTTCTGTTTTTAGTTTTTTTTAGCTATAATGTAAACGCTCAGCTTTTTTCTGCTTATACCTACGAAGACTCAAGCTGTTACTGTCAGGGGGCTGAAAGTTCAAAGTCCTCATTTGAATCTGATATTAAGCGCGCACAGAGTAACTTAAAAAAATCTCTTATCGACAAATACGCTGAGCCGTTACGCTTTGGGTTTGGTCGCTTTAAAAATCAATGCGTTGACAACTGCCGCTATAGACCCGTTACCCAGATCCAATCTCCGAGTGATGATTTTATATTTTCTGACCAAGTTGAAATTGCTAATATCTTTCATAAGGGTCAATTTTATAAAGCCAAAATTAATTTTAAAATGCTTGATCTAGCTTTTGCCGGATTTGAGGAGTTTGCTCCGGGCGTGTTTCATTTTTATCTTGAGTTTAAAAGCTCTGATAATGAGCATAAATTTTTACTCACACCCCAGTCCGAAGTCTTAACCCCGCTAAGACCTGTTCAATCGGATTCGATAATCATTTCTGCCGAAGGCATCCCCCCTTTGGGCAGCTCTTATACTCTGCTTGATGGTTACCAGTCAAATTATCTATTGGGAGTACTATCTTATAGCGGCGAGGAAATGAGGGAGAGATCTGCTTTAAGATTGCACCCGCTAAAGTCTGTGCAACTTAATATATCCCCAAAACAAATTAAAAGTATTTTTTTAGACGCATTAAAAACCAGCTCTACCCAAAAATTAAATGCCGTTTATCAACTGTTTAGTAAAAACTGTTCAACAACTTCGGTTGGTTTTTTAAAAAGCAATTTAGATCTCGAAACAAAAGTTCGAGACTCTATCTGGAACAAACTACAAATTGCCCTACCTATTGCTGGTCCCTTTAGCACCCTTACTGCGCTTAAATCCTTGGGTTTAGTTAAACCAAATCCCCTCGGGGCCACTAACTAACCCGACAAGGTATTCGATTATACAGGCATCAACAAAAAATTACATAAGGTCCCCACAAACTTTTCAAATAAAAATAATAAAAATAAATTACCTTTTGTTAAATAGCACCCTTTTCTAATTAAATGAGCCCCATAACTATTCGATAATTCGATTTCCTTTGTCATTCGAAGCAATAATTGCTTAATCAATGTAGGTTGCGGCATTACGCAATGAGTGGTAATATCTTTTTATGGAGAGACGAAAATATAAAATTGAATTAAAATTGAATCAATCTTTGTTAATGGGAACACTTACTCTGAAGTGATAATTGATCCGCATTAATCCGCATTATAAATTAAAGCATTCAGAGCATGTAAACGATGAAATAATTCTAACTTTAGTTCAGAGACTTAATGGTAAAAGAGAGTTACCAACTGATATTAAAGATGGATTTAGTTACTACGTCACAATTACGTCACAATGATTGATTTAGACGATAAGTTTTATCGTCTCATTTGGTTAATAGAAGATAATGCTATCTATATTGGTGTTGTTAATGCCTTTAGAAATGGCCAAGGAGAATAATTATGGCATTTCCATCTGAAAAAGAATTAGAAAAAATGAGAGAAAAACTTGAGAAGGCCGATCCTTCCTATGCACTTCCACAAAATGCAACAAAAGCAGAGCGGCTAAAATATAATCTTTGCCAAAAATTTGTTGTTTATCTTATGGAAAATAACATTTCGCAAGCAGAACTTGCAAAGCAGCTTGATATGGACACTGCACGGTTAAATGAGATTGTTAAATATAAGATTCATCTTTTCACAGTTGATAAATTAATTGATTTTGCGACTCGGCTTGATCCAAATTTAGATATCCAAGTTGCATAATCCGGGTCTCCGTTTTTTTAGAAGGGGGTGTTTTGTGCAATTATCCACCAAGTCACTTAGAAGGCTCCAAAACCAGTGAGTTGTGTCAACATACCGAGAGAT
>DYOP01000167.1 GCA_020720425.1 Bdellovibrio sp.
CATAAACCGAAGTTTCCCGCGATTTGTAATTGTTGAAATCATGTTTGTGCGGAATCTTTTTCCACTCACTTTAACAACCGGAGTTTTTCCGATTTCACCATAGGTTCTGCCGATCTGATCGTCCGATCTTATTCCCATCTCGTCACCCCAGTGAATCTCAGCACCCATGCGCTTTGCGCGGCTATGAATCTTTGGATACTCCTCCTTCAACCAGACCCTTACTTTTGCGCTTGATTGTTCGTAGGCTTTTTTCATTGGTTTTTGGGGGCTTAAGCCCATCTTTTTTAAAAGTCTTCCGACGGCGGACAGCCCGATGTCAATTTTGTACAGCTTCTTTAGAGTTAGCCGAACTGCTTCACGAGTCCAAAGCATAAATCCGAAATTTAATTGATCCGGAGTTTTTTCTAAAATTATTTTTCTGATAGCGCGAGCTTGATCCATTTTGACTTTAGATTTGTCAGTCACGTTGGCGCGGGATTTCATCTTTAATCCCAAAATTCCAGACGCTTTGTACAGGGCCCACCACTTCGTAACAACCTGCCTTTTAATTCCTAAAAAATCAGAAACTTGAAGATGGGTTCTGCCACTTTTAATTAATTTAACGGCCTGAATGCGGAGTTTTTCTTGAGACTTTTGATCTAATTTTCTGAAATCATTTTTCATGATCAAATGAGATCATTGTTCTGAATAAATTGCAATCTATGCTGCGGTCCGGTTAATAACAAATTCAAAATTGAAATCTAAATACTGGGAAGTTTTCTACCAACAAGCTTATGCTGGCTACGAAAAAGCTGAAAACGAAGAGTTCTTGAAATCTTTAGGGACTGTTGTTGAATCTAAAGTAGCTCCAGCTGATTTGAGAATTAAATCAGGCGATCTTTATTTAGATTATTTAGCTTCTAAGAAAAAAGATGCTGAAATCGAAACTCAAGCACACAGCTTTCACAAGCTGATGGCTGGAGTTAAGGGTTACGATGGTGACTGGGCAAAAATTGCTGAGAAATCAGTATTGAATCAAGTCGCAGCTAACGTACAATCTAATAACTTAAAAGCAGCCTGGGAAAAAATTGAATCATTCCAAGTTAAAAATGCTGACACGAAAGACGTCGTTACTTATTACAAAAATAAAGTGATTATTGCTGAAAAATTAAATGATATTAATGCCGCCTATACAGCAGCTAAAGATTTAAGTGTATTAACTACAGCAGATAAAGACGACAAAGTTTTTGCTCAAACAAAAATGGCTTATTACTCTGATCTTAAAATGGATTTTAAAGCGGCTTTAAACTTAACGGAGCAATTGCCTGAATCGATCATTGCTGCAGATAAGAAAAACTTAAAATTAGCATTGTACTCTGATTTATTAGGTCAAAACTCTGCGACATACTTAAAAAAATTCGTTGAGGTGTCTCGTGACCAAGCTTCTAAAGAGGCGGCCGTGGTTGAGATCGTAAATAAATCGTCGAACATGGACGACGAAATTAAAAAACAAGAAAAATCAATTGCGACAAGTTACAACGTTTTAGGTCAGTTGGCAGCTTTG
>DYOP01000168.1 GCA_020720425.1 Bdellovibrio sp.
AAGCTTTGTTAAAAACTCAAAATCATCATCAAGTGCAAACGCTTTTATTTTTGTTGCATCACCCTCATTTTTCTTTGAAATACCATCGTAGAAAAACTCTTTTTTGTTTTTGACGATTGATACCGTCTTCAATATCTCCACTTGTCTGCGCCCTGTGGCGATTGTTAGGTAGGCGTAATACCAATACGCTTTTTCTCTTTGCTCATCTGTTTGACGCGGTTTATCGCTGAAATCATCGCTTACGATTTTAGCTTTAATTTTGGCTAAAAGCTCATTTATGTATTTCGGTGAAAAAGTGTTTTTATCTCTCAAGGCTTCTTTTTTATTGGCAACGACTACATCGTGCGCTCTTTCATAAAATCCTTGTGGTGGTAAAAACAACGCTAAACCCAAATCGCGGTGTGCTTCATTCTCAATATCTTTGATGATATTGCGCATATTCGTGTAGTATGCAACAGTGGTGTTTACCGTTCTGTTAATCCAACAAAAAGGGATATATTGACAAACTGCTACCTCAATATCTCTACTGCTTTTTGCGCCGTTTAAAGCCTCCTTAAACTGCTTTTCTATCTCTTTAGGAGTTGATACCCCATAAGCCTCTTTAAGTATGTTTTTGGTTTCGTTTTGGACTTCCAAATTTCTACCATCGACGATTTTTTCTTTTTCACTGTTTTTAAGTAGTTCTGCTACCATCGCCTTAAGTTCTGCGATTTCTTCGTGTTCACCTATTTTTGCTTCGGCATCTTCAACGATTAACCACTCTTTTTCCTCCGCCATCATAATATTAAACGGTTTTGCGCCGTTTATCATAATTTGACCATCTTTAACAAAAATGACCTCATCTTGCCAGCCTTTGGCTTTTACTTTTTTGCCCTCATAGAGAGCCTTTAGAGCCTCTTCTTTAGTGACAACCCCAGTCTTAACGGGCTTGACCCACAAAACCCACTCTTCATCATCTGCGCCCATTACATCAAACGCCTCACCGTTGTTTGTGACAATCTGACCGTTAGATACTTCTATGTATCGTTCTTCCTCCCAATCCATAGACCTAAATTTTTTACCTGAAAACAAATCGGGTAAAATTTCACTCTTAGTAAAACTTTGCATCTTTTAACTCCTTATTATTTTGTTATCTCATATTGTATTCAAACTAAACTTAAAAACATATTAACATATTAACATAAAAACATATAAAATCCTATATTTATGGACTTCATAAAGTTAATATGATTATATGATATATACTTAAAAATAAAAAAAAAGGGGGGGGCTTTAATGCCCCATCAGGTGAGCATAATACTCTTCCTCTGCCTGTCTCTCGCACCACTCATCAAAGCTCTCATTAAAGTTAACTCCACCTTCTGATGCGCTCTTTAAATACGCCTTGAGACCCGCTAGTCTAACAGTCAACTCATTCACTTCTCTCGTATAAATCTCTAACATCTTAACTCCTTTTAATTTTGCTACTCCACATTATAACAATACTAAACTTAAAAACATATTAAACTAATCATAAAAACATA
>DYOP01000088.1:0-1912 GCA_020720425.1 Bdellovibrio sp.
GAGAATTTTATATTATTTAAATTAATTTCACCTATCTCACCATTTTTGATTTCTCTCTTTTTTTGCTTAACGTTAATCATCATGGGTATCATAAAAAGTAACCACCAAAGCCCCACAGATACAAAACTCAGCTGAGTGGCGCTGACTTTACCATCTATCCCAAAACTTTCGGGCCAAGTCAGCATTAGAACGTTAATTAAAAACAATAGCCCGCCTCCAAAGTAGCCAAGCGAGTAACCAAAACTTGACACTTGGTGATATTTTTTAACTACAGTAACATCTGGCAATAACGAATCATACAAGCTTGTTGCCATTTGAAATCCAATTTGCGAAATTCCATAAAAAACCAGAGCTAATAGCCACTGCCCTTCTGACAAAAAAGCAAACCCAATAACAAAAACAATAGCAATCAATGAAAACATAACCACTAATTGTTTTTTTAAATGGTGAACATCAGACAAGTAACCTAAAAATGGATTAACAAGGGCCGAAGCCCCTCCCGCAATAGATAATGTTAGACCCAAATAATAAGTTGAAGCTGAAAAATCAATTGTTGAAGCATAAAATTTTTTAAAAAAAATAGGAAATAATCCCGCCATAACAGTGGTTGCATAGGCCGAGTTGGCCCAGTCGTATAAGGCCCAGCTCCATTCGGATTGATTTAAACCAAAATAATTTTTTTTATTCATAAACAGAGTATTGCATCTTTGAAAACAAAAAACTACTATGATTTGATGCTATGTATTTACAATTACAGCTCAGAAAAGAGCAAAAATGATTTTTTTATTAATCATTATCGTCCCGAAAATGATCTCTGGGTGGTGGGTGATCTTCAGACTAAACGTCTTATGAAAAATCAACTTCTCACTCAGCACGAATTTTTATCTGATAATTCACTTTTAAGAATGAGTGAGTTTTTTAAAAATCTTTTTTTGACCCAAACTAACCAATATCAAATTGTATCTAAAGAGTATTTAACTTGCTGGATATCTGACCATATTATCAAAAACCAACCATCAGAATCACTTATGACTGGGCAACAACCCGCATTTTTTTTAGACCTTATCGATCAACTCAGCCCCCTCTTTTTTAATCAAAATGGCCCTGACACTTTAAATAAATATTTCTCCGAAAACCCCGAAGCCAAACAAAACTGGCAAGACTGGTCAGAAATTGCTTTTTCTCTTTTTAAAATTATTTTTGATCATAAAAAATGGATGTTACCCCATTGGATTTCTTCTTTTTTGGCTTACTCGGATTTAGAGTTCAACACAACTCAGCTCCACGCATTGATGCCCAACCTACTAGGTGCATTATGGATAGATGTGGGCGCTGATCTAAAGCAATCAGAAGCTCTTACATTAAACAAATTATCCAAACAAATTGATATTCATATTTTTCGGCCCACATGGAGCGCCGAAAAAAAATACGATTATTTATTTAAGCCCTATGATGATTTACAATTTACAAATACCAAAAACCTTGATAATCGCCCTAATAATAACCTAGGCCAATCCCTTAGTCAAAGCCCTGATAGTAACCCTAATAATAATTCTGATTGTAACTTTGATAGCATCCCTGATCAAAGCTCTAATATTATTATATCAAATAGAAACTCAGCTCCCACCGCCGAAGCCGATGCCACCGACGCCACCTCAACTAAAAGTAAAAGCTTACTCGATCAACCTAACCTTATCCAAACTCATCAATCTCTGTCCCAGATAGGCGAACTTAAATGGTTGATCAGTCAAACCCGCAAACTCATTGAAAGTAAAAATCTCTCGCCTCATCAAATTGCTTGGTTTTTTTCGGATGTAGAGCAAGTGCTACCTGTCTTAGAACTATTAGCAAAACCCGAGGGCCTTCCGCTTAATCGAAGCGGTAAATCATTTTATCTCGATCTGCCGCAGGT
>DYOP01000088.1:2012-8239 GCA_020720425.1 Bdellovibrio sp.
TCAAGAAGATGGCATTCAGATTTTTAACTATAGCGAAAGCTCACACCTGCTTCCTCCCGTAGTTTTTATTATGGGACTAACAGATTCAGCGCTTAAAAAAAAGGTCCATCACTATATTAAACCCAACGAGTTTGATAAACTGGGGTGGAATTATGGATTTTTTTTAGACCACCCCAATTACAATGTTAAAGAATCCGATATCAGCTGGTTAATGGCTAACCCCTTTGATCAAATTTATATTTCTACCCATAGCTTTAATTTAGAATCAAAGCCCCAAGCCCCTCATCTTTTATTTTTAGAACAGCAAACAGCCCAAGGCCATTTCATAAACCCGCCTCTGGCTTGGGATTTAGGGCTCTCTGACAATCTTTCTATTTTTAATCCTCAAGTGACCGATCACCAGCCTTACCCCCTTTGGCCACTTACAAACACGGGGCATGCAAGTACCTCAAACAATGAGTATTCAATTTCTGTTACCAATCTTGAAAAATATATTAAGTGTCCATTTAGTGGTAACGCCAAACGTCTTTTTCAGCTCAGTGATGAGCCCTACTATGATATTGACTCTAATTATCGTGACGATGGAAGCTTTCACCATCTACTTGTCGAACTTTATTTAAAAAATCAATTATATAAATATCCACTCCTCCCGCAAAACAGCACTCAAAAAGATTCAGCTCTAAATTCTAATGTTGAGCTGAATGATATTTTTACTCAAATAGCTCAAACCGTTCATAATCAATACTATCAAAAACTTGATCTTGATCCAAGCACCCGAGACACCAAGTTAAATCAAGCTATTGTTTTTTTAAAAGAACTTCATGAGTTCGAAACAGCATGGCAAAATCAAAACCCCGCAGTCCCAACTCGGTCAATTTTATCCGAAGTTCCATTTGAACTTTGGATTGATTTTGATACCCAGCAAATCTTGGCAAACCCCAGCTCGGGCTCATCAGTAAATGCTCTTAAGATAAAAGGTAAAATTGATCGAATTGATATTTATGATAACGGCTTTATTATTGTAGACTACAAACGTAAGTTTAAAGAGGACTACCAATTTAACAAATGGATTTCTCATATCTTTTTGCAACTCGGAATTTATGCTTTTGCCGTTCAAAACCAAGTTCTAAAAACCCCAATTCCCTCTTACAAGTGTCTTGGCGCTCAAATTATTGATTATTCAAATTTTCAAAGGGGACAAGGCTTTCTCACGCAAGAGGCCCATTCATTATTTAATGACCCTCCCCATTCAAAAAAATCAAAGGTCTTTGATGATGCCACCATTATTTTAACCTTTAACGAAATCAAAGACCTGTTACTTAAATTTGGCAAGCTATACTCTGATGGTTTTTATGAGCCAATTGTTCATAAGGACTTTCAAGATAATTGCCAAACTTGCTTTTACAATCAGCTTTGTCATGCCCCTCACCTTAAGGGGGTCAATGCCCTATGAACCAACCCCAGTCAAAAATGCATTCAAAAATATATTCTATAGACGAATCTGAAATGAACAACCAGGTGGTTCAAGCTGTTGCGGGAGCCGGAAAAACAACCACACTTATTAAAAAAGTAATTTCGATAGGCATAAACCATTATCAAAAAACGGGCGAATTTCCTAAAATAGTCATGACAACTTTTACCGTTAAAGCCACGCAAGAGCTTAAAGAAAGGCTTTTAAATTCGGCGCTATATATTAAAAACAATATCTCTGAATTTAATTTTAACCACACTCCCCAGTTACCAGACAATCTTATTAACTGGATCAACAAAGGTAACTCAGTTTTTATTACAACCATTCATGGACTTATCATTAAATATCTTCAGCAATACGGAACCCATGCTATTGGCTTATTTTCAGATTTTAGTGTGACCGATGATTTTTTTTCTGAACAAAAAACATGGCTTAAACAAAAATATTTCGAAAATTCAGATTTAAAAATTTTAATCGAAGACTTACTGATTGAAGAATCCTTTGATAAACTCACTCAATTATTGGTGCAATATTTTCATTTAAAATTAAGCTACCCAA
Source organism: Bdellovibrio sp. (assembly GCA_020720425.1). GTDB lineage: Bacteria > Bdellovibrionota > Bdellovibrionia > Bdellovibrionales > Bdellovibrionaceae > DYOP01. Next base: position 4,042 of record DYOP01000088.1, read on the forward strand.
ATCTTGGGCCCTACGATACCCAGGCTGATGCTAACATTTTGAAGCAAGTTTTAAATGATCTCTCAGGCTCTTTAAAATCTTTTATATCTCTTGCGAGTCAAGCCAAATTAAACACCCCCAAAAGACAAAATGCTTTTGCGTTTTTAAGCCAGCTTTCTGAGCAAATTCAATGGCAATTAGGTAACAATGATTTTTTTGCTGTTACCCAACATATTTCAGAACAACTGAGCCTAAATAAATCCATATTGTCAGGCTTAAGCTTTAGCGAAGATCATATTAAAAGTCAGTACAAGCAGATCCAAAAAAGTTTTGAATTAGCAACGAGTGACTGCTTTTTAAAACCCTTTCTCGATCAAATCAAAATAAAAAACAGTAAGTACTCTCAGTTTTTTGATACTCTATTTTTGGATTGGCTTAAATTTAAAACCAGTTCAAACATTTTAGAATTATCTGATATTGAGCCCTTTGGTGCCTATGCCATCAGGCAATCTCCCGAAACATCCACCAATTTTAGCCAGACCTGGGATTATTGGCTAATTGATGAGTACCAAGATACCTCCCCCTTACAAGCTCAAATTTTACAAGACTTAAGAAAGTTAAAACCTTGCTTTATTGTGGGCGACCCTCAGCAAAGCATTTATTTATTTAGAGGATCTCGGCCTGTGGTTTTTGAACAAGCTCATCTGACTCTAACCCCCCCACCCCTGTCACCCAAAAAATTAAACTGTAATTACCGAAGCGAGCCTGAAATTATTGATTTTATAAACTCCGCACTTGAAACAAGAATCAATCAATATGTTACCATGATCCCTCAAGTTCAAACTCAATCAGATCAAATTAAAGTTTTAGGATTTGAATATTTTTGGGAGGATAATACGAGCTCTGCTGAAGGCGCCAACTTATTATTTAAGGATCAGCTTTATCAGGCTATCAAACATAATTTAGATCAGGGTTTTATATTTAAAGACATTCATATTTTAGCCCGCACTCACAACCAAATTTCAAAAGTGTCAGAAGCGTTAACCCAGCTTAATGTCCCCCACCAAATCAATGCATCTGGTCACTTTTTTATAAATTCCGAAATTAGACAGGCCCTTATTTTATTACGATTTATTTTATTTCCTGATGATAATATTAACTTCACTTTATTAATGCGGTTACCATTTTTTAAGCTCGATGATTCGTTTATTATTACATTTTTATCTCAACAGAAAACCAAACCCCTTTGGCAAAGTCTTAAGTTACTGGGGTCACTTAACCCAATCCAGACAGACTTTGTAAAACTTTTAAATGACACTTTGCTGTCGGCCTCTCAAGGTGGGATCTTCAGAGCCTGGAGAGTTTTTCTTTATCAATCTCAATTGTTTTATTATTGGATACAAAATGATAAAACCAATCAAGCCGAATCAAATTTATGGAAGCTTCTTGACCTAGCTTTTTCGGCTATCCAAAATCAAAGCAAATCATGGAATCAGTTTTATTGGGAAAGCCTTAATCATCATCATGAAGGTGACAATATTACAGCCGGAGTTTCGGCACTCGAAAGTAACCGCATACAAATTATGACAATTCACGCTTCAAAAGGGCTTGAGTTTTTATCTGTCATATTCCCTTTGTTTTATGAAAGAAATAAAAACTCATCAAATGAGTCCTTAATGCACTCCGAAACGCAATCGTGGTGGACCCTTCCTATAAAGTATTGGCCTACAGCTGACACCATAAGCTTATGGCCTTACCAAGCCCAACTTTTAAAAGACTCTATTTCTGAACTTGAAAAAGAAGAGCTCGACCGAGTCATGTATGTTGCCCTAACTCGTGCTAAAAAAGCTTTAACTCTTTTGTTACCAACTAAGGTTCACAAAGAAGGATCTATTGTTTCTGATATTAAAAATCTACTTATACAAAAAGGGCGTCTGCGCCCTTGCCAATCAAATGAAACAGCCCTAGAAACGGCCCTAGAAAATGCGACTAGTGCGGAAGCTGATACCATGACTTCTCCTGTATTGAGTACTCCCGCATTGAGTACTCTCAAAAAAAACCAAACAGAATTTATGCCACTAAATTTTGCAAAATCCAAAAACACGACTGCTGAGTTATCTTTTACCAAAAGTTCAAAACTCAATTATGCGTTTAGTAACAAGACCGATTTTAATCGTTTTATAAAACGTATCGAGGGGATTAAAACCCATAAAGATCTGCAAAAAAGCCTAGTAACCAACCAATTTGAGTGGGTATTTCAAGAAGAGCCTGAATTTAATGTTCTTTGGGAGCGCGGACATAAAGAATGGGGTTTTAGCTATTTAACTTCCGATAAAACACGAGTCACAGGACAAATTGACTTATGGGGCTATCTGAACAACCAAACGATGGTCATTGTTGATTACAAAACAGGATCCTCCCAGCACGCCGAAAAAGGCTGGGCACAGCTTATGTCGTATTATGAAGCTTTAAAAAAAGGTAAAAAGATATCTAAAGCTCTTCAAGTCGAACTCTGGTTAATATTTATTAACGAAAAAAAGATTTTCAAAAAGCCAGGCGGGGTGTTACCCCCCAATGATCAGATAATCAAAACTTCCTGACACAGCGAACCCGGGTCGCATCGTCGTTCTTGTTGGTGCCGGCGTCCTGGCCCCCGTCAGACAGCCTCTGAATCCAAGCGTCGCTGCTATCATACTCGGACGAGGACCAATACCAGTTACCAGCTGTATCTAATCCTGGAATATTTGCTTTATTAGTATAAAATAAATTTAGCTCATAGCGGTTGGGTAAATACCAGTCTGTATAACCACCATAGCTGAGCTTATCGCAATACCTGGCCGCGGCATGGTAACCACCTTCTGCTGTAGCCGTGATTGCCACGATAGCAGATGTGTTTGCGCTACCATAGTTAGCATCGGTATTAATGGCTCCATTACCTATACCAAGAGTTGTTGAGTAATTGGTTATGGTCGGTATGTCATACAAGTTTAAGCTTCCATCATTCCAATATTTAATAAGTGTGTCAGTCGTTCCATCGCAAGTAGGTGTAAAATCGGCTGTCGTATAATAGTTTGAGGCAGATGTTCCACCGCGGTTACCATCTGCTGGCACATCTGCACAGTTACCAGGAGTTGTCATATATTTATCTGTCCCTGAGCCGCTTGTAGCACCAGGGCTTAGAGTGCCTACAAAAATCGTACCCCCATCACATAATGTGCCTGGAGTTACATCAGAATCTAAACAGGGATCATCTCCAGCTGTTGCCCAGAAACTTCCATTACAATACTCCATTTTTTTTGTTGTCGAGTTATATTTTAAAGACCCCTCAGTCCCGACATTACAAGTGGCACCTGAGTTTGCAACTTTTAATGTGTCGGCGCTTACGGCCCCTGTAAAACTCGCTGATGAGCCGCTTAATGCCCCCGTAATACTTAAAGTCCCTTGGATGATTACATTATCTATAAACGTTTTAGCGCCCTTAAAGCTTTGAGCGATTTGATTTACAATTCCATCAGCTGATGAAGAAGCGGCTGGTAACCTTGCGCTGTCAACAGTGCCTGAAGCAATATTACTTGCATTTGTAGTATCTGTTGTAGCACTCGCCGCAAGCCCCGATACCTGCGAACTTGCAATACTAATGTTACTACAGCTAAAAGCATCGGTTACCGCTGACCATGTTAAAGTTTGGCTAGCTAAACAGCTTACTGCAAATTGACTAAGGCCAGCTTGAGTTTTTAAATCATCAACGCCAAAATATATGGGTTCAAACTGGCTGTTAGTAGTCGACCACGCATACACTTGCCCAGCCGCGGGGGCCGCTGAACTTACTGCATTCCCTTGAATCCTTGCAACCGCAGGGTTAGGGAGGTTACCAGATAAATCACCACCAAGAGTTGTTGTTGTTTGAATGGCATTGACGATACGGGTATCATCCCCTTCGGCTGCGGTATTGGCGGTGGTTCCATAGCTAACTATTAATTGATCAGATCCATTTACACTTAAGCCTGTTCCTGCAACGCCTTGAGCTACTTTTGCAAAAGCTAAAACTGTGGGATCGGTTTCGGCACCTCCCGTGCTGTCATCGCCGCAGATCCAGCCACCGTTAGATGAGTTTACTGACGTATCGTATTTAAGTATTTTACCATCTCCGCAAGCTAGGCCATCAGGCTTATAATTAAAATATTTACCTGATCCATTAATTAATTTATCGATGCTTAAT
>DYOP01000169.1 GCA_020720425.1 Bdellovibrio sp.
TAGTACTACTCATTTCTGTTTTTTATATGGGATGTTCTGACAAGTTTCAATCCACAACCTCTGCTGATCAAAGTTCAAATGATCAATTTTCAAATCCAAATCCCACCTCTCCATCTGATATAACTAAAGATTCGGCATGGAATAAAGCTGTACAGCAAGTCAGCGGTTCTGTTGCAGGTGGTACTTATGATGGAGCCTCAGTTATTGAAGTAGACCGAATCAACCAATCATTTAACTTTATTATCCCCCTTCCTCCCCTTTTTATTAATACCTCAAACGCATGGGAAATTACGGACCGTCTTCCCGGAGTAAAAATAGATTTTAGAAAACCTGACTTATTAACCCAAGAAATGGTCATTTCTATTCCTGTAAAATACTTTACCCTTGGCGCGGGCCAATTAGATTTATTCGGCAAACTCCCTAATGGAGACCCCATTCCTTTTATGCCAGCAGGAGAAAGTCGGGGCTTTAGCATTAATTTTCCGGACAATCAAAAACATAGACTTCATTTTTATATTGTAGCCAGTTCCATAGGTGTTTTTGTTGAAACTCCCGAGTGGAGCTTTCCCGAAGAGTTAGCGCTTCTCCCCACCCTTGGATTTCCTGTTAAAAACAGCTCGGGAACTCAAATCAATGGTTACCTTGCCATTGTTCCCAATAAGGGCTCTTTTGCCAGTGGTATCTTTTTATCAAGCCGAATCCCTAAAGATGTGGCTTATGAAATGGATCAAATCTTAAGATATTAGAAAAGAAGTCTATAGAAGTCTATATTAGACCCCCTTAAAAAAAAATTTGACCCTTGCTATATTTCGTTTAGCCTATATTTAAGAAAGAAACTTAAATCAGATTTCTTGGGGGAAATATGGCACAAAAAAAATCAAAAAAAGTTACAAAAACGACTAAAAAAGTAGCTGTCAAAAAAGTAGCAGCACCTAAAAAAAAGGTTACTAAAAAAGTAGCTACAAAAAAAGCTGTGACTGCAAAAGTTGCTAAAAAAGCGGCTCCTAAAAAGGCAGTCAAAGCAACGGCTAAAAAAGCAGCCCCTAAAAAAGCTGTGACTGCAAAAGTTGCTAAAAAAGCGGCTCCTAAAAAGGCAGTCAAAGCAACGGCTAAAAAAGCAGCCCCTAAAAAAGCAGTTACTACGAAAGCGACTCAACGTGCAAAGCCTGCAAAAAAACAAAATCAAACGGTTGCAACTGAGTCCAAATCTACGGTAGCACCAAAAACTAAGAAGTTTAAAAAAATGGTTCCCCCTACTGAATTTCAAACTTTTGATGCCTATAAAGAAGATATGAATGAAGATGAAGATTTAGATCTTCTTATTGATGATGAAGATGAGGATGAGCTTTTGGCTGATGCTGATGAAGATGCTGACGAGTCAATCGAAGAACTCGAAGACGATGAGGACTGGGAAGATCTTAATGACGATCTTTTTGAAGAAGGTAAAATCAATACAGACGAAGATGACAGCGACGACGAAGATATTTTTTAATGTTACTTTTAATTGTTTAATTGT
>DYOP01000170.1 GCA_020720425.1 Bdellovibrio sp.
TTAGCTTTCTAACAATGGTTTTGTGTTTAGCCATTTTTTGGACGCCTAATGCGAGAGCAACTGTTATGGAAATAGAGAGCCCTTCGGGTATAAGAGATACCATTTGGCTAAGTGAAATCATAAAAATTTGATTAAAAGGGATTTGATTAGCGTATCCAATTGTAACTATAAAAAAAAATAAAAAAATTGATGCGTAAACAATGGTTTGACCTAGTTTATTAATTTTGATTTCAAGTTCAGTTTTTTTGGGCGTAATTTTTTGACTCAGGTTTGCAATTTTACCCAGTTCGGTATGTTTGCCGGTGGTAACAATAATGGCGGTGGCTCTTCCTCCGGTGATATAAGTGCCGGCAAATAACATGTTTGTTCGATTATAAAGGGGGGTTTGATCTGGCAAAAGAAGGTTAGATTTAGCAATCGATATGGACTCACCCGTCAGAGCGGACTCGTTGGTTAAAAGATTTGCACAATTAATTATTCGCGAATCTGCGGGGACATAATCTCCACCTGATAAAAAAATAATATCTCCGGGGACAAGATTTAGAGCATCAATAATTTGATGAGTTGAGTCTCTTAGGACTTTTGTTTTTGTTGAATACCACTTTTTGAGAGCTTGCAAAGACATCTCAGCCCTGCCTTCTTGAATTGTTCCAATAATGGCATTAAGAGTTACTACGCCAAATATAACAAAGGCATCTTTTGCATTTCCCGTTAGGTAGGCAATAACTGCGGAGATCAATAAAAGGTAAATCAGGGGATTAGAAAGTTGAGATAAAAACAAAGAAAAAATTGATTTTATTTTTTTGGCGTTAACTTGATTGAGACCATATTGACTTAGTTTTTGTTGGGCCTGGGCAGTAGAAAGTCCAGACTGAATTGAGGAGTTATGATGAGATATAATATTTGATTCGACAATTGAATGCCATGACTGAGCCATAATATTATCTCAACGCGGCTGTTGGGTTAGGTCAATATTAACTAGAGTCATGCTTAGCGCATACCAATATGATATTATCATCTACAGAGTAAAAATTTATAATAAGAGGTTCTATGAAACAAGATTTAACACGTTTTAATGATTCAGCAGAAAAATGGGATACCCCCAGTAAAATTGAAAAAGCCATTCAGTATTCAGAAGTTGTTAAAAATGAACTTAAAAAATAATCCCACTTTAGTGATTATTGATTTAGAGAGTGAAGATGGCTCTTTTTACCCAGACAATAAGGCCATGGGAGTTGAGCATTTTGGTTTTTCTCATGAAGAGATTAAAAAATGGGTTGAGGGCACAAACCTTGAAGTTAAATTATTTAAAACGATTGATGTTATTCAGAAGAACAATAAAAGTTACCCCATTTTTTTTGCTATTCTTTCGTCTCACCTCTCCTGAAACGTGGGGCCATGCTTTAGGATGCGATAAATAGACAGCGGCTTGATAAAGCTGTGTCTGGTACATATTAAGGGCAGATTAACACATATTGCTGGCAATAATTGTATTGATTTACATTTTATTC
>DYOP01000089.1:0-1090 GCA_020720425.1 Bdellovibrio sp.
TAGGGGGTACGGCTTTTCTTGACAATCCTCGATGATGTGTCGTCATCTTATACGATGACAGCATTGTTATTTATAAAATGATTGGATCAGCAGCTATGCAGAATACGACTGTGAAACGTAATGTTTTCGATCGAACCGCTAAAGGAGTACTCCCTTCTTATCACTTTAATGATACAGAAACAGTTGGTACCCTAATAAAGAGAGATCCTGTTTTTCTTAAAGCCCTTTTTCAAGAGGTAAATCCATTTTTAATTAGAATGTGTATTACTAATTCAATATACAATGAAAATGCTGATGATATCATACATCAGACTTGGGAAACTTTTTTTAATAATCTTGAAAAATTTGAAGGTCGCTCGCAAATTCGAACTTTTATATGTGGTATTTTATTTAATAAAATTCGCGAATTTCGTAGAGCAAAAGGAAAAATTCAATATGAAGACGATTCAGAAGGCTTTATGAATGATGCCTTTACGCCCGATGGTTGGTGGAAGAAATCACCTCATAGCCCTGACAAGATGTTTGAGCTTCGCCAGTTATCTGAACTTATTCAAGAGTGTTTAGATTTTCTTACAGAACAGCAAAAAATTGCTTTTGTTATGAAGGAGGTCGAAGAAGAAAATCATGAGGAGATTTGTAACGTTTTACAAGTGAGCATCTCTCATTTAAGAGTCGTCCTTTTTAGAGCTAAAGATAAACTTAGAAAATGCATTGAGGATAAAACGACTAAAGGGTCTAAATAATATGAAATTATCAAATAAAATACGAAAAATTTGGCATGATACATATTATTTTTTTGCGACTGACCGAGGTGTTAAATTTGCTTTGACTTGTAAAAGTGTCGCAGAACAAATTGATGTCGGGTTATCAAAGTCGTGGATGAAGAGACTTCGATTTTATTTTCATATAAGCCTTTGTCAGGGGTGCAAAAACTATTTAACTTTATCTGAAAAACTCAAAGAGGTTGTAATAAGGTCTATTTCGAATAGCGAAGACCCTGTTCGTTTAGAAAAGTTAAATACAGAGTTATTAAAAATCCACACTCAAAAAAATCAGCCTAAGAAATAAAATCAAAGAAATAAAATCAAAG
>DYOP01000089.1:1190-8043 GCA_020720425.1 Bdellovibrio sp.
CGAGGTAATAAAGTTAACTTTTTTCCTATTGATAAGGATGCAAAGTTAGAGCTGTTACTCAGTAGGCAGGGATGCGATATCTTCGGTGGGTAAGCCGCAATAAGTTGATAAGGTCTAATTTTTAATTTACATCCAAAGCCCATTGAAGAATTTGTTTTACGTGGTCGGTGTTAAGATAGGGGTGAGAGAGAATCAGTCTTAAGAAACTTCCATTTGAATCTGTTGAAAAATTGACCATAGCGAGATTTTCATTTTTTAAAGCTTCTCGAACAACCTTTGACCATTCAGAAGTATCCCTATTTTGATTTGCGGGTTTAACTCTAACACAAATATTTAAATATTCAGGTTTTGCAATAAGCTCTAGGCGTGGTTGATTTTCAATCCAATCGACGACTTCATCACGAATGGAGGTTAGGCGATCAACAAAATCACCTAAGCCTTTATTTCCCAAGCTTTTCCAAATGGTCCAAAAACTGACAGCATCAGCCTTGCGGCCGCATTGCCAAGAGAGTTTACCGCGATCAAAGCCTGGGTCATCTGAATGAAATAAGTAATCTCCACCTGACACATCATTTGCTTCGAGTAAAAGGCCCGAGTGTTTAGTCAGAAAAAAACTGCAAGTCATGGTTGCACCAAAGAGTTTGTGAGCATCAAATGTAAATGAATCAGCTTGTTCGACTCCTTGAATGAGTTTTCTTGATTGCTCTGAAAAAAGAGCGGGCCCGCCCCAAGCTCCATCTATATGAAGCCAGATATCATGTTTTTTACATATATCAGAAATTTCATCAATAGGATCAAATGCGCCCAGCACAGTTGTCCCTGCGGTAGCGCAAACCATAAGAGGAGTATGGTTGTTACTCAGAGCTTCAGAAATAAGTTGTTCAAGATTTTGACTGAGCATGCGGCCACGGCTGTCAACGGGAACAGGTACAAGGCTATCTGTTCCAAGCCCCAGTGCCACAGTTGCCTTTTTAAATGAGTAGTGAGCTTCGGATGATACAAAAATTTTCAAACTAGCGCCCCGCATTCCTATTTTTTTGGCTTCAGGAATTTTTTTTTGTCGAGCGCAATGTACAGCCATAAAATTAGCAGAACTCCCACCAGGAACACTCACGCCTTCGCGATGGCCATGATCCCAACCAATAAGTTTTCCTAGGGATTCAATGACTTCTAATTCGATCGTTGAGAATGCAGGACTGGCTTCATAAGTGGCCAATGTGGTTTTTGTTTGAGAAATTAAATCTTCAGCTAATAGCATTTGGGGAATAATACCAGAAAAAAGTTGGTTCATAAAATAAGGTGAAGCTGTCGTTATTGAATGCTCGCGAATTGATTTTATAATTTGTATTAAAGGCTCAATTGAGGTTGGTTCTGCAAGCACAAGATCATCTTTAAGCTTTGCAATGGTTTTAATATTAAATATTCCATGATCTGTAGTTTCTTGAACTTTTGGGGTATAAACATGCAAAGTTTTACCTTCCTGGCTCAGGCAGCGAATTTCGTGCCTGCCTCTGATAGGGATATTTAAAACCTGTCCCTTTTCTAATATCTGAGTTTCAGTTTTTACGCCCGTAAAAAGAGTATTTTCAAAAATACCATTTTCTATTAAAACTAAACATTGGCTCCAGCCATGATTATGTTCTGGCGAAAGGCTATTCATGGTCCACTCAATTGATACAACTTCAAAAGAATCTGTTTGGTGCAGTATTTTTCTTTGGCGAAGGGGGATTTCTATTTTTTTATCGGCAGATGCTATTTTGGTCATATTATTCTCACTTGCTAGTTTTAAGAATTGCTTTTTTAAGGGAGTTGATGGAATGCTTAACTGTTTCTATTTTGATAGCTAAAATGGTAGCAGAAAAGATGGTTACCAATAAGGCAAGGCCAAATAATAGTCCATTATCATTTTGTACAGTGATCCCAAGTACAAAAATATGACTCGAAAGTGCTCCCAGTCCTATAGCAAGAGCCATCCCTGCGCCAAACACTTGAGTGGCTGAAAATACAAGTAAAATACTTGCAATGAGCTCGCTGACACCAGCAAAATATCGACCCCAGGGCTCAATACCTAGGGTGCTAAAAATAAATTTTGATTCAGGAGCGCCCGTAAATTTAAAAAATAGAGTTTGAAAAAAAATGACAGCCGTAACTAATCTAAGAAAAAGGAGAGATTTTGAGTTCAATTGATTTAGCATTTTAAGGCTCCGTTTTTTGTGTTTCTGGCCAATGAGCATCGGCATCTTTTAAAAATGATTTTGAATCTTTATTTTTTGTATGAAGCCACAATTTTCGGGTATCGCCCCAGATGCCGTTATAAAAAAGTAACAGTCGACCATCTTGAATCACAAAACTTTTGGGATCAATTTTAACTTTTGATTTAGAATCTGCTACGGCATAGGCGCACCATCCACCAAACTGGGGCTCATATTTTTTTGGATCTTTTATAAAGGTTTGTCTATTGGCCTCACTCGAAAACCAATAGATAATTTCTCCTTGTTTTAATTGAAACTTGGGATCACCCTTAACCGGCTTATCTGATTTAAAATATGAAACAGGGTCATACCCATCTAGTATAACGCCTGATTTGTTTAAGTTAGACGTAGTGCTAGCTGTTGCAGATAAACTGAAAAAGGCAAAAAATGTTAATAAGATTTTTACCATGTTAAGACTCCTTTCTGTGTGTTTTTTTAGATGACATCATATGAGAGACACACGATTGAGGTTTGTTACAGCTCATTACAATTTTTTAAGCGATAATTTTTTTTATCGAATTATGCTTAAAAAAAGTACAAATGGCGCTCAATCTCTAAGCTATAAAATAATAAAGGACATATAAAAAAACTTATCTCAGTCTTTGCATTTAAAATTTCTTTAATTTAAAATGAGTATAACTGTTTTAAGTATTTTACCGTCTTAACCGTTTTATTCTTATCTTAGATAAGAGACAAGGTTATTTACTTAAAGGCGTAATTTAAATTTTAATAATTTTTTGTAATAAAACCACAAATGGATACTCAAATGTGTAAGGGGGAGATATGATAAATTTTAAAGGCATAAGCACTTGGCAGAAGTTAATGACTTTGGTTTTTAATGTTAACTATTTAAGTATATAAATTAGGTTGCATGGGATATTTTATTTCAATTTTTTTGGGTACCTTTGTTCTTGAAGATCTCGCACTTGCTTCAAGCCTAGCGCTCGTGGCTCAAAATAAATTGAGTCTTGAACTTGCGTTTTTAGCATGCTTTTTGGGTATTAGTTTAGGAGATGTGGGTTTATATTTGATTGGCTTTGCAGCATCTCAATTAGAAATTGAAAAGCATTTTACATTTTTTAAAAAGTTTAGCTCGACAATTTCAAAGATGAAATCATCAAAGACATTGGCTTATTCTATTATAATTTCAAGAGCTCTCCCGGGGACAAGATTGCCCACTTACTTGATTGCCGGATTTTTGAAATATTCTTTGTTTAAATTTATTATTTTAACACTCATTAGCGTCTTTGTTTGGGTTTTGGTTGCCCTTGGTGGCGGTCGATCTTTGCAGTATGTTTTTACAGATCATTGGATCTTAAATCTGGGTTTATTTTTAATTTTTTTACAATTTCTTAAGTCAGTGTTACCAAAGCTAACTGATCATTGGCAAAGAAAAGCCATGCTTTACTCTTGGCGGCGATGGTTGTACTTTGAGTTTTGGCCAGCCATTGTTTTTTATTTGCCCATTGTGCCTTATTATATTTACCAATCTCTTCGTTATCGAAGTTTTTTTACTCCCTTTTATGCAAGTCCTCATCTTAAGCATGGGGGACTTATTGGCGAATCAAAATGGGATCTCCTTCAGCATATAAACAAAAATGACGCCTCTACCTTGAAGGCGTTCAAGGTAGCCAAAAATTTAGATTTTGCGGGCATAAAAGTACTTCTAAACGATAATGGTATTGAATATCCATTTGTTATAAAACCGGATATTGGGCAAAGAGGTTTTGGAGTTCGTATTATTAGAAGTGATTTTGATTTATCTGAATATTTGCTTTTAAGTGATTTTGAAAAAATAATTCAAAGACTTAGCCTTTACTCACACGAGGCCGGTGTGTTTTACATTCGTCAGCCATCAGAAAAAATGGGTCATATTTTTTCTGTTACCGATAAGGCCTTTCCCTATGTTACTGGGGATGGAACTTCTTCAATTGGCGATTTAATTTTGAAAGATCAAAGGGCCCAGATCATTGCCCCCATATATTTGGAAAGATTTAAGGATCAACTTGATTCAGTGCCTAAAAATGGGAAGAATGTATTAATTTCTGAGTGTGGCAATCACTGTCAAGGGGCTATTTTTTTTAATGGATCTCATTTAATTTCTGAAAAACTAACTCAAGAAATTGATCGAATTGCTAAACAAATGCCAGATTTTTATTTTGGTCGTTTTGATGTTCGTTATAAAGATGCAGAATCCCTGCTTGAAGGTAAGAATTTTGAAATTGTAGAAATTAATGGCTCAGGATCAGAGGCCACTCATATATGGGATTCGCGAACGACACTTATTGATGCCTATAAAACCTTGTTTAAACAGTGGAGCCTTTTATTTAAAATTGGAGATCAAGTTAGACGCTTGCCAGAAAGACATCATGAAGTTCATGTTCTATCCTTTTTTAAAGACTGTGCAAAAGTAATTTTTCGAAAGGAGAGTATTTCCACTTCGTCATAAATTTATGTGGAATAATAATGAATAAACGAATTTTAATTTTTATTACTGTTTTTAGCCTTATCAATTTGGTTTTTATTCCGCTGTTGTCTCTTTATGGTCTTCGTGTTTGCCCTGTATTAGCTATTCCAGGCTTCATTTTTGGGTGTATTTATAGCGGCCTTTACATATTTTTCGTGAATGTATTAAATTTGGTTCTAATTTATGGAATCTATTTAAATTCAAAAAAATCAAATCATGTGGTGACATGGCTTACAAAAAATAGGTTTGTGGTCTACGTAGGCGTATATTTAATTGCAACCGCGGCGGCATTGCTTTTTCTTCAAAAACTTTTACATATGAATCATCTATCTGAACAGTCCAGAGCTCCCGAGATTCTTGGTATCGCAAGTTTACTTTTGGGAATTTTACAAGCCTATGGATTAAACTGGGCTCTATATAATGTTCATTTTGATTTTGAGATGAGCGTATTATCAAGTTTTCGCAGACTCTGGGTGTTTCATATTGGCCGAGTCATGTTGCCTCTTATTGTTGCGATCACTGTCATTCTGCATTTTTTATTGAGTCAATCCATTAGCTTCAATGAGGGAAGGACGGCTCCTTTAGGCTCTCATGATTCAATGATCGAGCAATCAAGCTACGTTGTTTTATTTATCTTTATTTGGTTGGCGATTACTTTTTTCTTTCATTTTTTATCCGAAAGTGATCAAGTCAATAAGGTTCAAACCCATTTGAAGCATCTTAATCATTTAGAATTTAAATTTAGATCAACCTTAAATCATACATGGGGTCTTTGGGCGGCTCTTATTGATCAGCTTAATTCTTTTTCTAAAGCTCTTGGAGAGAGAACAAGACTCCTTAAATCCTTTTCTCGATTTGTAACCGCAGGTGTTGCCGAGCAAGCTCTTCATAAGGAGCTTAAAGTGACAACCGGGACTATGCGCGAACTAACCGTTATTATGTCTGACATTCGAAATTTTACTTCCATGTCAGAGTTACTTACGCCTGATCAAGTTGTACTTCTTCTTAATGAGTATTTTTCTGCCATGTTAGAAGTAATAGCCGAGTCTCAAGTCAGCGTTGATAAATTTATAGGTGATGGAATTCTTGCTTACGTTGATCCTAATGAGGGTGAAATATCTGATCCGATTGCCGAAAATAGGCTTGGGGTTGATACGGCTCTTGCCATGATAGAAAAGCTAAAAGAACTCAATATTAAATTAAAACTCCTCGAGTTACCCGAAATTAAAATAGGGATCGGTATTTATCGAGGTCCTCTTATTATCGGATTTATTGGATCAGAGGCAAAGCTTCAGCATACAATTATCGGAGGGACAGTTAACCGAGCCGCTCGGCTTGAGTCCCTCTGTAAGGAGCTTGGTGTCAGTATTGTAATTTCTGGTCATGTTTGGCACTCACTTGATGAAAGTAAAAAACTATTTTTTTCATCCTTCGGAAAGCAAGTCGTTAAAGGAGTTTCTGGTCCATTAGAAGTCTTTGGCGGCCCCAATTAAAGGTCTGTGTTACCCTTCAGTATTATTTTATCTTTAATAGATCATTCCAGCGGGTTGTAAAATGGGGGGATTTCATTTGCGAGAGCATTTTCCAGTGCTGATCCACTCCGCAGGCGGCAAACCTAACGGTCGATTTTCCGAATTTTTGATTTATTTTATCTAATGTAGCCATGTAATGGTCTTGCTCTTGCGTGTCGTAGTTTTCAAAAAAATCGGTTTGAATAAAATCTTTTTTTATAAGGTCGTTAAAAATAACGCCCGCTTTTTTATACTCATATTTATCTTTATAAATAGATTCTAAAAGGTTAAATGCGTGGTGAATCAGTTTTGGTGTTACCGAAGTACCACTCATAAGGTTGATTGAAGCTGAGTTAAAATACTGCTCAGAATGGGTTTTAAAAGGATTAGTCTGAATAAACACGGTCACATTTTTACAAAGTAACTTTTGAGATCTTAATTTTTCGGCAGCATTGGTAACATGATTGGCGATAGCTTCTTTAAGCTGGTCAATGTGAGTGACTTGTTTTCCGAAAGACCTAGAAGAAATAATTTGTTTGCGGTCTTTTAAATCGGTTTCTAAATTAAAACAATTTTGACCATTAAGCTCATTAGCTATTTTTAAGCCTACTATGCTGAGTAAC
>DYOP01000171.1 GCA_020720425.1 Bdellovibrio sp.
CCCTAAACACGAAGATGATTTCTATGGCTGGACAATGCAGAATTCTTCGCTATTGAAGCAAGAAAAATTTAGTGAGTCCTATAGGGAAAACATCATTGAGTTAAAAAGAATTTTTATTCAGAAGGTCCCTGGAACTTTTGATCAATGCTTGAAAAAATTTTTGTTTTGAGGTTAAATTGAAACCCGTTGAGGGACATGCCGGCGAGACTTAAAAAGTTTCCCAGAGGACAATTTTCAGAAAATTCACTCGTGAGATTGATTGCCCGAAAATAATACCTCTCAATCCTCCTAGTAGCATCGTACAGAGGCGAAAACAACTTTTTGGTATGAACCCACCAGCCACCATATTAGGTATGCTCTATGACGCTCTAATGAGGTTTTTGAGTGTTTCATCGGGGAAAGCTCGAAAAGGTAAGGCTGACCTATTCCAAAGAGAAGGGTTTCTCAGGGTTCTTGCCATATTTTTTGCACCACGCAAGGTACTCATCAATGGCATCCTGAAAGTTCAGCTCTGTTTCCTTGACGGATTTTCCTTGGAAAGTGATGAGATCGTGGGTATTAGCGACCCTACCGTAAAACACGCTTTTTGTTTCATCGAACTTAAAATGGCCAATAAATCCTTTGTATTCGATCATAATTTTATAAACTTTTGGAAGGAGTTTGGGGATAGTGGGGGTGGTACAAGACCTTCGCCTCCCTTGATAATTCAAGCCTGCTAGTAGCCCCCTGCTGCTAATTGCGAAAGCACAATACCAAAGCTCCGAACCTTGAACAAGGCGAAATTTGGCACCAGATTCACCTAACTTTTCTTTGTTCACACCCCGATCAGGAAGTCCGATCTTTAAAGTGAATCCGGCACTTTTTTTGTGAGGGAGCTGAAGGAGATGGAGAAATCTAGCGAGCAGAAGCGAGCAAAGGCCGTCATGTCGATTTTGAGACAAGCGCGCTTATGTGTTGCCTTCGACAACAGCGCTTAGTCGCAAGCGACGCAGACCGCTTTTCCTTTTTTTTCTTGAGAGAGACGCAAAGGCGTTCTTCTCGCCTTTGCTGTCTTGGTGAGCAAAGAATTCCGAATCTCGCGTCTGTCAAGAGCGGCCGCAAGGCCATCACGGAGTGACGCGTAGCGAAAGCGGAGCGCTCTTGACAGGCATAGCGAGTGAGGAATTACAGAAATTTTTTAATTTGTGAGCGAAGCGAACTAAGTTTTCTAAAAAAATCCCAAAAATTATTTTTAGGGGATTTTCTGAGAATATATTTTTGGATCCAAAAAACTTTTTGCATCGATTTTTGGATCTGTTTTTTGAAAGTTTGTCCACAGGAAAAACCGGTTTAAAAAAAGTTTAAAGAAAGTTTAAAAGAAGTTTAGGGCCGAAAAATACCCTATTTTTTCCTTATTTTCTGCCGTGTTCACAGGGGGGGGTGGTCCGTGATATACCCCCCAAAGGTCCGTGATATACCCCCCAAAGGTCCGTGATATACCCCCCAAAGGT
>DYOP01000172.1 GCA_020720425.1 Bdellovibrio sp.
TCGTTACACCTTAATTTCACTGCATTGTTGTTTGATTTTTGGGGACCAGCTCATACCTTTTAAATTTTTGCTTAAATTTTCAAAATCTTCTAAACCAAGCGAAATACCAGAATTTGCTATTTTTGTATCGATTTTAAGTCTCACTCTCCCTTTTGCATGATGAACAATTTCTATATGCTTTGATAAAATTTCTATATCTTTTACATTAAACATTTGTCTCCGTTCATTGATTTTTGATGTTTTACCTAAGTATAGCCAAACAAACATCTAAAACAAGCCTATCTTGAGGTTTATTTGAACTAAAATCAACTTTTTTAGTGGGCAGGCGTGTTATTTTGAAAATATCAAAATAACACTCACTGTACAACTTACTCATGAAAACCCTTTAACACCCTCAATCATTATTAGAATCCAATATGCTTTGCTTATCCATTTTTCACTTCTTTTAAATTTGTATATCTTTTAATCTCATCTAATGCACTATCTAAAACTATTTTTAACATAACAGCATCATCAGCAAACCCAAGCCCAATAATATAATCAGGCAATAAGTCAATTGGCATGATAGTGTATGCTAATGCACCAGTAATAGCCACTTTTGTAGAGCTTTTAAGTTTATAACTTTTATCACTTAGCATTTTTAAAAGTGTTCCAAACCGCTTTGCAACAGATAGTTTTTTATCTTGAAACTCATCTTTAAACTGTTTTGCTTTTGAAATATCAAATTCATGTGAAAATTTTGATACATAGTTTAATTTTTCAATTGCATTAGCTTGTTTCATGAAATGTCCTTAAATTAGCGAGATAAAATATATAAATAATGATAATCAACTTCAAAAATATAACCACTTAAATATTAAATTTCGCTTATGATTGAAAATCATTATCATAAATTTCGGCGTAATGAAAAAAACAAGAGGCTAAAAAATCACTTTTTGTTATATTGATCCAAAAATTCATCTATCAATTTCACCTTCCTTTTTTTAGCTAATCCCTGATGCAATTTGATAAGTTTTTTGAAGTGCGAGAATACTCCTCCATCCAAAGCGTTTGTTGTATTTGGCATTTTAAACTCTTTGTGATTTTTGTAGGTGAACAAGCAGGGAAGATTGGTTGCAAGGCTTCGATATGCAGCGACGAGTCGGGCATGTGTTGAGACAAATTTTAGAGTGTTAGGATTGAGAGTTTTTTCATTAAGAAAGTCTTTGTGCTTATCGTGCCACTGGGTTAAAGCATCTGTAAATCGAGTTTGTGTTGTTGTTGGAATTCGCCTGCATATCTTTAGCAGTTCGATGGATGCTTCCAGTTTTGGTCTACTGGTCAGATAGCGGGCAACTTGATGAAAATGACACATTTGCACAGGAATGTCGCCAAAAGCTTTGGCAACACCTCTCTTGCCGTCTATCGTGACGCCTTAAATCACAAAGCCTTGCTCGGTTTCCGTATCGATATGTTTACATGCCACAATTTTATCGGCTAGAACATCCTT
>DYOP01000173.1 GCA_020720425.1 Bdellovibrio sp.
TCTTTAAAAACAAACCCAATTGGACTGAAAATATATTACCAGATGAACAAGAAACACTTTTTACCAAGCCTTCTCGCGTTTTAAATCCAGAAGCTACCCACAAAATAAAATTTTTTATTCACTCTAACCAGATGCAAGATATCCATTGGCAGCAGAGATTTGAAAACTATCTACAGGCACTATCCCAACTAGAAAGTGCGGTCAAATTAAGTAAAACTCGTGACCTGTCTGAGCTAGAGCGTGCCTGGGATACAAAAGCTGGTCAGCAGCGAAAGCCTGCACACGCGCATGGACCTGTGGCGAAGTCTTAAGCGTTTCCCAATCATGCAATCGACTGGCTCCCACCGCTGCAATTGTTCAACCATCAAAGGCGATTATTATCGTATGACCAAGGACTGGGATTATCGCATCAATTTGATACAATGCGTAAAATGCAACAAAATTGGATAGATATAGCAAAATTGAATGAAATTTTACTAAATATTCTTACAATTTTGCCGATATATGATATATTAGGGGTATGAGAGTGGCTAAAGAAGAACTTTTACTAAATAAGATGAAGCAGGGGCAGGTTTACAGAAGATCTGATCTTGCTCGCCATACTACGTCCGTAGATCGCTATCTTGATCGCTTAGTAAAGCAAAACGAAGTCGTTAAAGTGTCCGGTGGCCTTTATTTAAGACCTTTAGCTTCTGCATTCGGAGCCGTTCCTCCGAACGAACAATCGCTTATAAAAACCTTCCTGAAGGATGATCGTTTTTTGGTAAACTCTTTTAACAATTACAATCAGCTTGGACTTGGTCTGACTCAGCTGTACGGGCACAATGTCGTTTATAATTATAAACGCTTCGGCGAGTTTGAGCTTGGAGGGATAAAATTTTTCTTCAAGCGCGTGCCGAAATTCCCACACCAATTATCAAAAGAATATCTTCTGGTTGATATGCTCAATAACTTAAAAGAATTAGCAGAGGATGAAGTTTCAGTTTTTGAAAATTTAAAAAAGAATAAAGATAACTTTGATAAAAAAAAGGTTCTATCTCTATCTAAAGAATATGGAAGACCTCGCACAAAAAAGTTTTTAGATGAGGTTTATAGACATGGGTAAATTCATTCATGAAAGAGAAGACTTCAAGCCGCTTATCCAGGCCCTAAGTAACGAAATCAAAATTGATCCGCAGCTGATTGAAAAAGACTATTGGATTATGCACGCGTTGTGGGGAATGAATGCGTTTTGAGCTGCTAAATATGCCATAAGCCTTACTGTTACTCATATTAGGTGCTCTGCTTGCTTGGGTAGCTGTATACCTTGGACTTGACAAGCAAAGGGGATTTCCAACACTGGTATCAGCATTTTTTATGGTCTTATAAGCTTTGGTCAGCTGCTTTTTTAAAAGGAAATAATTCAAAATATTAAATCATTTTATTATTAATAAATAAGAATTAAATGGAGAAATCTAATAAAAGGTTTTTATGATAAAA
>DYOP01000174.1 GCA_020720425.1 Bdellovibrio sp.
CACCCATTTTATTTTTTCTTTAATGAAGAAAAGAAAAAATCCTCCCAAAGATTATCAAGCTCTTTGCTTAAATCTGTGCCATAAAACGCTCTAAAATCTTCCCTGTTTCTAATGCCCAAAATAGAAAAAAGACTAAAGACAATCGAGGAGTCGGCCTTGCTAGACTTCCAAGCCTTTAGTGTTTTGGTGAGCTTATCTCTTTGAGAAGACTTTTGTGCAAAGGTGAGGGCCGCTTCTTTAAGTAGTGATTGCAAATAAACTGATCTGCCATTTTCACCACGAAGAGCGTCCATAATTTTTAAAGACTCAGCTGTTAAATTAAATGTGACTTTAAAACTGCTTCGTCCTTTGGGGCGTCCTGGTTTTTTTTTGGGAAGTACAATTGTGAAGGCCTCTTTAAAGGCTTCATCGTAGCTTATTTCTTGTTTATCAAAAAGATCCATCTGAGGCGGCTCTTTCCATTGATCATCAGTTTCAATTTTGCTTTCTGCTTCTGACTTCTTTAAAGACTTTTCATTTTTTAAGGCCTTTAACTTTTCTTTTAAGGTGCTCAAAAAACCTCCCCAAGCAGATCAAAGGCCGCAACGGCGCGGCCAAGCCTATTTTTGTCGTAATATGAGGTCATGGCATCAGATTGCCACCCAATGAAGTCGGCCACAAGGCGAGGGCTGACACCTTTATCTAAAAGCAGTGTGATGTATGCGGTTC
Source organism: Bdellovibrio sp. (assembly GCA_020720425.1). Taxonomy (GTDB): domain Bacteria; phylum Bdellovibrionota; class Bdellovibrionia; order Bdellovibrionales; family Bdellovibrionaceae; genus DYOP01. Next base: position 709 of record DYOP01000174.1, read on the forward strand.
TAAGTGAATGTGAGCTGACGGCCTTACCGATGGCCTTGTGAGAGTAATCTCTTAGCATCCTGTTATAGTGCTGATGGGAAACCCTAAACAATTTCTTGAGCTTCGGGGATTCCTTTGCAGGGTTTGCTGGAAGTGTGACTGATTCTTGCTGTGCTTCTATGGTTTCAAGAAGGTCTAAAAGCTCAGAGTAGAGAACGTCGGGCACAATTTTTTTGATTATGTTGCCACCTTTGATTCTGACGGAGAGATAAACTTTATCATCAGCAACTTCAAAATCTTCTTCTTTGATGCCTAGGCCTTCAGAGAGACGCAGGCCTAGGTTAAGCACAAGACGGGTGAGGGTTTTAAAAGGGGAGGGCGTGATTGCGGCCATGAGGCCTCTGATTTCATCAGCTGTTAGCCCTGGAGTTTTGGCCCTTTTTTCAACTCTTTTTCTTTTGATGCCTTTAGTGGGGGAGGAGGGCAAAAATCCAAGCATGACAAGGTAATCAAAAAAGGCAGAGAGTGATGTTAATTTGCGGTTAAAGGTCATAGGAGAGCTGGCCCTGTCATCAGAGAGTGCAATCGTGATGTGGGCCCTTGTTAGGTCTTTGATCTCCCACCTTCTGGCCTTGCATACTTTAAAGAAGTTAAGCAGGTCACTTTTATAGGCCTCACGAGTGTGGCCAGTGTAGGCCTTCAAAAGGCCGTCAATAAGTAGCTCTGGGGAGTGAGAAAATGGGTTTTGGAGGGGGGTAATAAAACTCATATAATAAAGG
>DYOP01000090.1:0-1228 GCA_020720425.1 Bdellovibrio sp.
ATATCGAATTAAAAACAATAAGGCTATTAAAATTAAAGTTACTTTAAATTATGAAAATTATTCTCTCAGAATTTTAACAATATGAACAAAAACCATACAATTAATAATTTATTAACATAATAAATCGAGGCATACTTATCTAAATCAGTTAATTATATTAAACTCAATAAAAAAAAAGATTGTCATGTCTAAAACAGAACAAATTTATACCCAGTAATTAATAGGTCACCATCACCCAGTAATTAACCGAACACAAGCACACCGAAATATCATTTATTTAATAAAACATTCAACCCTATACACACTATAATCGTCCAGAAATTATACACCTCTATGAGTAGAATTTATAATGGCAATTATAAATGACAATTTTTACTAAAAAATATGATACCCAATTAAGTAATGAATTCAAACCTTCTAGCCAAACTAGCACAATTAATTAATTACTTAAAAGCTAACACCTTTACTATTACCGTTACCCGGCTTTTTAATAAATATATTTTTTTTACAATACTTTTTGTGCTAACAATTGTTTGGCTTTTAATAATTCAGGTTGCCTTTTATTATGTTCAACTAAATCAAGCCAAAAATTCGACACTTTTTATTCATGGTCAATTAAGACAAGAGCTTGATTTTTCTAATTTTCAATTTATAAATCGCAATCTGTCTGATCTTGACAATAAAGGGACTATTAAGTGCACCAAGTTACTTATTACCCATCCCAAAAAAACTGTTATTTTAGATTTAACATATAAAGGTAACTGCAATCAAAGTGATTGGTTCTTAAATGGAGCAAGCCAAAATGTAAGCCTACAGGCATTAAATGGAGATCAGTTTACAGTCCAATTTCAAACAGTTAATAATTTAGGATTTATACTCTCACTTTGGGCTGTTCGCATTGCGGGGTTACTACAAATATTTAGTTTTTATTGGATTCAGAAATTTAAAAAAGAAAAACAAACTATCTTACAACTTTCCCAGAAAAAGCACGAACAAGAACTTGTAAACTTAGCGGCTCATATTGCTCACGATATCAGATCGCCCTTAACTACATTAAACTTTTTAATGGATGAATTATCAGGTTTACCCGATGATCGTAAAAATTTAGTTAAACACTCTATCAAGCGTATTAATGATATTGCGAGTGATCTACTTACAAAAAATAAAGCGCTCAATAATACAAAGTTGGGAGCCAATGCTCAAATTCACTTAAATGCTAAAAATGACT
>DYOP01000090.1:1328-3904 GCA_020720425.1 Bdellovibrio sp.
CCTCTAACTCCTCTAACTCCTCTAACTCCTCTAACTCCTCTAACTCCTCTAACTCCTCTAACTCTCAAAAATCAATAAACTCCCTAGGCTCAAAAAACCCCATGGAGTTACTCGATTTTGATAACCTAAACAAATCTCAAAGTGCATGCTCATTAAAAACTATTAATTCGAATTCTGTACCATTCTGCCATTCGACCCTGATTTTTGAGTCTCTTTATCATCTGTTACTTGAAAAAAATGTTGAATCTCGTAGCTATAAAAATATTATGATACAAGGTGATTTTGATAAAACTTATGGATTATTTTGCAATATAAATAAATCTGACCTGAACCGAGTCCTATCCAACTTAATTAATAATTCAATTGAAGCCATTCAAAAGGTTAGCAATTTAAAAAATAAAAATGAAACGAACTCAGATCAACATTTATCAAAATCCGCTTTAGGAAAAATTTCAATATCAGCCCGAAAAAATAAAGATAATATTCAAATATCAATTAGCGATAATGGATGTGGAATTCCTGACCACATACTTCAAAAGTTGGGTCAACTCGGAGTATCTGATAAAAACATAAATCAACCCATGAGTGCAACCCGTAACATTGTGAGCAGCGCTGTGAATAGCACTATGAGCAACGTTAATAGTAGTACCATCAGTAACCCTATTAGTAATGCTAATTCGGCCTCTCATTCAGTAAACTCTGGATCTGGACTTGGCATATATCATGCCATTAAAACAATTGAAAATGCTGGGGGAAGCTTTGATATTAGCTCACAAATTAACGTTGGAACATTTATTACCATTACCTTGCCATTAGCTAAAACGCCTGAGTGGTTTGCTCAAAATATATCAGTTAATCAAGATAACTCAATTTTAGTTATTGATGATGATGAGTCTATATTTAGTTACTGGTCTAACATCTTTGTTAAAAAAATTATTCAATCAACTCGTAATAAAATCGAGCCAAAAATTAAATTGTCCTATTTAAACTCATCAGCCAAAGCGCTTAAAGAAAACCTAAGTGCTGATCTCTATTTAGTAGATTTTGATTTTATAAACGAAAAATTTAATGGTCTAGATATTATTAATAAACTCAATATCGCATCTAAAACAATACTTGTTACCAACCGATTTGACGATCCAAAAGTTCAAAAAGAGGCGCTAGCAAAGGGTTTTAGACTGTTGCCTAAGTTTCAAATGCCTTATATACCAATTTATTATACCGAATAACTAAATGGTAATAAAGAACACTCAACTTCAGTTTAGTCTTTAGTTTAGCTTTTAGTTTAGTCTTTAGTTTTATATTTAGATTAGTATTAAAATTAAGATTAAAGCTAAATAAAACGGCCTGCTTTGATTTTTTCTAAAATGATTTTCTCAGTTTTAATGGGGTCTTTAGGGTCAACCGAAAAAAATGATTGCTGCTCACACCTGACTTTTTCTTTAATTAACCAACGCAAAATATCAGATAAACCCTTATTTTTTTTATCTAAAAAAAACGGGTCATTTTCGAGAGCATCTTTAGCTTTTTTAAGGGCTCTCGCTTCACTCGGGTCTGACTCTTTAACCTTATAATAAGGCAGATCATAACGTTTTACATCATCAGGTAACACACCTAAAAATTTAACATCCGGGGCAGAAAAATCTGCGTTTCTAATTAAAGATGCAGCCGAACCAGCCTTTAATGTACGATAAATATTTTGCAAAGTGTAGGCATCCAAATCTCCAAAAAAATACATAGGAGCGCCAATTTGATCTTCGAGTAACTTACACCAGCCCCGAACACCGTTAGAGGGCACCCCTTGAGCACCAATGAGCACACAATTATTACGCTTTGTAAAACCCATAGTTTGTAAGGTATTTGCGGTACCTTCTGATTCGACAACTAAAATAAAATCAATTTTCTTTTTTGCTTTTAATTTTAATGATTGAGGTTTATTTTTAGGCTGAAAAGGGGTTGTTCCAAGACTTGATAAATCAACTACGGCCTTATCTCCATCGGGCAATGTTTCGGTAACAACAAGCTGTTGAGAGTAGGTTTGCCCTCCTCGGTCGTTGGCAAAACAATTAAGTTCTTCACGGTAAACCCTAAGCATATCGCCAATAAAATCAATGATCGAGTCAGACTCGCCCTGATCTTCAAAATCAAGTGGCCTTAAAAACTTATCACTTTTAATCAAACCTTTAGAGATGTAATATAATTCTCTTTTTGTATTAACCGAGCCGATCTCAAGGTTTCTTAGAATAATTTCTAAAATAAACACCACGCGGGCTAATTTTTGAACCGACGAAACATTTAGCTCCGTGCGCACAATTTTATCACCGGGAGTCAGGTAACCTACCTTTGGGTCATACTCGGCATTATCAAGAGCCGCTTTAACTGCCTCAAGCACAGGTCTTTTGCTTTTTTCTAAATCTGAAAGCATTTTTTCAGCAAGTAACCGAGCTTCTTTGGGAATATCAATTTTTAGTTCCCTTACTTTCATTAATCCTGACATAAAATATCCCCTTACCTAATTAACAATCTCTAATACCTATTTCTAATACCTATTTCTAATACCTATCTCTAATACCTAT
>DYOP01000090.1:4004-7820 GCA_020720425.1 Bdellovibrio sp.
TCTAATACCTATCTCTAATACCTATTGCTATTGCTATTACCTATTTCTACTACACTCATAATTAAATATCTAAACTAAACATCTGTATCAAACATCTAAATTAAAACTTTACTTTACTTTACTTTAGAACATTCATAGAAGTTGTAACAATCTCAGCTAATGCTCTAAATATAGCTCTAAATATAGATCAAAATCTACACTCTAATTTTCTTCATCCCTAGATTCAGTCGCATCATCAAGTTCTTCATTTTCAGCATCCGAAGAAAGCTTACTCATCCCTTTTTGCTTTGATTTTGCAATTTCAAGTTTTTCATGAGCTTGTTGCAATTTGCCTTCTGCCTCGGCGGAGTCCCTACCTAGTAACTTTTTTAAACCTTCTTCGGCTTTTAATTTTCTAGAGTGCGGAGCCTTTGCAATACGAACCAAGGTTTCAACTAAAATCGGAGCAAATTGCTCGATATGGGCCAGTTTCCGCTCAAAATCAGCCTCTCGTTGCTCTTTATTTATGTAACGAGATAGTTTTTGTCCTGCCTGAATCAGGGCGCGCCTGATTTCTTCGACCAACTCATCAGAGGCGTCCACTGTTTCTTTTGATGCATTTTTAAATTTAATAAAGGGCGATGTTACCGAAACAGCAAAAACATAAGGACCAACAGGAACCGAGCCCTTAGGCTGTTGTAAACCATAGGCTCTCCAGTTAACTGATTCGATGGCTTTTGTAATCGCGCAAGCCGCCTTATCAAACTGCAAAGGCACGCGGTTAGCAAATCTTAGCACCTGAACGGGCTCATCATGCTCTGAAGCTTTATTTTTAAACCTGGCAATAGCAACCTCAACAACCGTGGGTTTATAGTCACAAATAGCTGGTTTTCGGGTAACAACCGAGAAAAAATCAACTTCGCCAAGGCGTTGTATTGATAGACCCAAGGCTTCTTCGCCCACGGTTAATACCGATTTTGTCGAAGGGGCCGCCATTGGCGTGTCTTGCAAAATTTTAAAAATAGTTTTAAAATCTTCCTCAGAAAAAGCAGTTAATGGCTTATGGACGAGATCTTTTTTGAGACCATTTTTAACTAGATCTTTAATCACATGATCAGTCACTCTCGAAAACCCGACCTTTAAAAACTTATCTAAGCTTATTTTTCCATAAAGAGCCGCATGGGTAATAAACTCTCCTAATTTAAAGGTATGTAAATGAGGCATTGTCGCCTCAGGGACTTCAGGAACAACCTCACTCACTCTTTCAATACGAACAGACTCAACCCCTGGTAACTGATAAGTTAAAGTCAAATGAGGATTTACAAGCACAGTGCCCTCAAGATAAGTCAGTATCCCCCCATCACCATTAAGCTGAACTCGGCCATCAATTAAAAACTCAACCCGAGTGCCGTGCTTAGCCTCCCAATCAAAAGTTTCTTTGGCTTTAACCAGGCCCGAGTTACTTTTAATATCGACATCAATTTGTGCTTTAAAGGCCTTTCGCATTTTTTCGGTTTTCGTGGTAACAATGGCCCCGCGAGCTTGGGTCAACTGAGCCCAAGTGGTTGCAGCCGATATCCCAATCCCCTGCTGCCCCCTCGTACATTGGCCTTTACCAAATTTACTAGAGGCCAAGTATTCGCCAAAAACTTTAGCGATATCATCAGGGTCAATCCCTGGACCATTATCCTGAACCACAATTTTTATTAAATCGGTATTTTTGCCAGTTCCTGCCCCTAATTTTTGTATATCTACAATAATATCGGGTAATATACTGGCCTGCTCACAGGCATCTAAAGAGTTATCGATCGCTTCTTTAAGCGTTGTTAAAACGGCTTTTGTTGCCGAAGAAAATCCGACCTGTTGCAAATTTTTTGCAAAATATTCTGCTGTGCTACTTTTAATTATTCGACTCATGACTTTATTAAGAGGGTGAATTTCAACTCTTTTCAAGACGGAATGCAGCAAAAATGTTGGCCGCCAAATAATTTATTCGTCTTGCGAGTTAAGCTTCATTAAAGCTAATTCTTCGGGGAGATAATATTTTCTCTTGGTATTGCAAGGCTTACACGAGGGGACACAATTTTTTTTATCAGACTTGCCGCCCCTAGCAATTGGTATCACATGATCCATCGTTAACTCTTTTGGATGAAACCTTTGCTTGCAATGGTAACACTCAGATTTAGCCAGTTGATTTTTCCACCAAGGTGAATTTTTAAGCTCCCGAGCCTTGGCCCTCTCAATTTTTTGTTGTTCAGAGCTAACAGAAACAAAAAAATAATCCCAAGATTGGTTCATAGAGGCCAAGAATGATTCAATTTTTTTTGTCGGTCAACAGGGTATTTAGATCCTATTAGATAGGCAATAGGGTTTAAATTTGGGCTTTCTTGACATATCCCCCACTTCAACTTTAAATCAATAATATCAATCAAAGCTTTAAAGGAGTTCCCGCTTATGACCGATTTGCAAATTAAAAATAAAATTTTAGAACATTACCCTATGGCTGAAGTTGATATATCTGATATGACCGGGGCCGGAGATCACTGGCGAGTTAATATTACTTCTGACCTTTTTAAAGGGCTTTCACGAGTCGAACAGCATCAAAAAATTATGGATTTATTTAGTGCCGAATTTAAATCGCGCGAACTTCATGCTTTTTCACTCAAAATAAAGACTCAAGCCTAGACAATCTTAATTGAACTAGGTTATAACCAACACCTAGGTTTAACCAGCACTATAGCAAGCACTCAGGATAACCCGTATTACCAGTAAAAACATATCCCTATTTAAAAGGAGCTTAAAACATGAAAAACCACTCAAACCATAACCATCAAACCGCCGCACCTGTAACAAGCGATGCCGATCAAGCTGAGGTTAAGAAAAAAATTGATACCCTTCTTGAGCAAACTCAAGTTGTGCTTTTCATGAAAGGCTCAGCCCAAAGTCCTATGTGTGGTTTTTCAGCCCGAGCCGTTACCATACTTAAACAGTTTAATATTCCTTTTTTAGATGTCGATGTCCTTCAAGACCCCTCGATTCGTGAGGGCATTAAAACTTACGGTAACTGGCCAACCATACCTCAGCTTTACATTCAAAAAAAATTAGTTGGTGGCTCAGACATTATGCTTGAAATGTACCAATCAGGAGAGCTTAAAACTTTACTTCAAGAACATAACCTGGTTGCTAAAGCTTAGGTTTTTATTTTAACCTATTTAAAATTAACCCACTATTTTTTAAAAATAATTTAGCCATATGAAAATCAACCTTGCCCTTTGGGACAGAATTTTGCGATACTTAATAGGCATAATGCTACTCACTTGGGCCATAGCAGGTGGCCCTTGGTGGACTTATACAGGGTTACTATTAATTATAACAGCGGCCTGGGGACTTTGCCCTGTTTATCTTATTATAGGGGTTAAAACCTTTCATGAAAAATTCTCCCCCTTCAAAAAGCCTTAAAGAAATCCTAGATCAAATTAAAATTGATTATCTCAATAAGTTACCCTTAAAACTTAAAGAAATTAACGAGCTTACAACTGATCCTTTATCATTTAACCTTGAAGCTCTCGAGCGAGAATTTCATAAACTTAAAGGCAACGGTAAAACCTCTGGAGTTGCTGAAATCTCAACGATTGCAGCCCTTATCGAAGATACTTTAAAAACAAACAAGTCCTATTTAACTCAACTACTACCACCCGATGATTTAAGCTCTGAACCAAATAAAAACTCAAATGATCCATTAAATGCCCCTTTGAATAATCCAATGAATAATCCATTAAATAATCCATTGAATGATCCATTGAATGATCCATTGTTAGAGTTACCTTCGTTAATTTT
>DYOP01000175.1 GCA_020720425.1 Bdellovibrio sp.
TCTTTTTTGGTGGATACATAGAGAAAAAGTCCAAAGAAAATGGGCCCAAATATTCCAAATGCTCCACCAAATAATTCTAAATCATGTTTCCATCCAATTGATTCAGCGCCAGTTGATGTGCCATGATAGTATTGAAACAAAAAGCTAGAGAAATGATTTTGAACATTCCAGATAATTACAGGGGAAAATACAATGAGTCCAGCAAGGATTGCCAGATAAAGTTTTTTGGAATAAAAAAGTTTAGGTCGGTAGCTGGCTATGAAAATAAAATAACCCATAAACAATAAAATACCCGTATATTTAGAGAGCAAAGCAGCACCCCCAAATACACCTGCAAGGATAAAATCTGTCGTTTTTTCCTCAAAAAAAGCTTTTGCAGTAAAATAAAGTGATGCAGACCAAAAAAGAGCCAGTGGGCTATCAGGGGTGGTGATGGTGAGTCCCATGGTGAGCGCAGGCGAGAAGAGAAAAATTAAAAAAGAGTAAACTGCAGTTTTTTCATCAAATAAATAGAGTGCTGTTTTAAAAATAAAAAATCCAGCTCCCAAAAAACATACGATATTGACGAGGCGTATTTGCCAAGCTAAATCACCAAGTGCGGTGGCTATTTTTATGAGATAAGCAATCATGGGGGGATGGTCATAATAGCTCAATGCTAGACGTTGACTCCAAAGCCAATAGTATGCTTCATCTTCAAAAAGAGGCAAATAAGAGTTGTAGAGGGTCGACAACAGTGCAAATAAAAATGTAATAATAAAAAGATTACGACGTGATAACAAGTGGAACATTTATCTGCTTCCTTGCTGACATCGTTGGTCTAAAAAAGGGAATGAATTTTTCGTAAAGATAAAATAATAGAAAATTTTTGCTGTGAGATAAACAACAATAAATGAGACAACAACGTCACTTAAAAAGTGACCACCTTGAACAATTCGCCCAAAACCTACCAAAGAACCTAAGACGATTGTTAACGCTAGAGCTAGTTGTTTGCGACGTTTTACAAGCAACGCTAGTGCTATTAGTGCGTAAGTGCCAGCAGCATGACCACTACTAAAAGAGTCTCCACCTTGATTTGAGATGATAAAAGCAGGGGTGAAGTTCTTTGTGCCGTTAAATTGGGTGATATAAGCTGGGCGAACACGCTCCCAATTATCTTTTAAGATGGTATGGACAACGAACCCAGACCCAATGAGCATAGTCATCGTAAATAGAAAAAGCGAACGCGGTGGGATATTGAAAAGTCTTTTTTTGAGAGCTATGTCAACAATCAGAAGGATGAGCATGATAATTCCGACGATAGTAATGGGTCGTGGTATGGCATACAAAAATAGAATAAAAGAATTATTTGACCAAAACCACCCATTTTTGGATGAATAAAACAATGAAGAGACGATGAGGTCAATTTCTGGAAAAATGATAAAAAGAGATGATATTAATAGGGCAAAAAT
>DYOP01000176.1 GCA_020720425.1 Bdellovibrio sp.
TAGTTGATAGCGAGCTTGTGACTTTGAATGTATTTTTAATAATTGCACGCAAAGATAATATAGAATTTTAAAAATACAGCATAAAATTTGATTTACTGGTTTATTCATTTTTTAAGGTGATTTTCATACTTTTCATACCTAAGGTTTGACTGGTGTGTAAAACTTCGACAAGCTCAGTGCAGGCAAGATCAATGCACCGCTTTGTGTGTTTTGTGGTATAGCTGTTACACAAAGAAGTCACTAAGGAACTGTTACGAAATAACATGGTTATTTATATTTTATAAAAAACTGATAATTAGCTATTTACTTTATAACTTTATAAACTTTATAACTTTACAAACTCTAAGCTACACAAAGATTTTTTTACAGCACCTAAAAAAAAGAATTAACCTGATTTACCGGTTTATTCTTTTTTTAAATGAAATTTGTAATTTTACCTCATGAATACACCATTAGCCGAACGCATGCGACCGCAGACTTTAGCGGATTATATCGGGCAAGATCATCTTGTGGGAAAATCCGGTTTTCTATCCTCAGGAATTAGCCAAGGTATCATTCCTTCTCTTATCTTTTGGGGTCCACCGGGAACCGGAAAAACTACCTTAGCTCAAATCATTGCCCATGAAAGTAAACGACCCTTCTTTTCGTTGAGTGCTATTAACAGTGGCGTTAAAGAGATTAGAGATGTCATAGATGTCGCAAAAAAAGAATCCGGTTTATTTACGGCTAAAAATCCAATTTTATTTATAGATGAAATTCATCGCTTTAGCAAATCACAGCAAGATTCACTACTCGGTGCCGTTGAAAAGGGATGGATAACGCTAATCGGCGCTACTACAGAAAACCCAAGTTTTGAAGTGATTCCGGCACTATTATCTCGTTGCCAAGTGTATGTCTTGGAATCGTTTTCTAAAATGGATTTGGAGAAGCTTATAAACATTGCATTAGAAAAAGATGCATGGTTGAAAAAGAAAAAAATACAACTTACAGAAACCGAAGCTTTATTGCATTTAAGCGGTGGAGATGCACGCAAATTGTTAAATATATTTGAATTAGTGGTATCAACAGAAAAAGAACCTATTGAAATAACCAATGCCATGGTATTAGAAAAAGTACAAAGTAATCCGGCACGCTATGACAAAACCGGCGAGCAACATTATGATATTATTTCTGCTTTTATCAAATCTATGCGCGGGAGTGATCCCAATGGAGCTGTTTACTGGTTGGCACGCATGCTTTCCGGTGGCGAAGATGTCAAATTCATTGCCCGTAGAATGGTGATTTTAGCAGCGGAAGATATCGGTTTAGCTAATCCGAATGCACTCATTTTGGCAAATGCCACTTTTGATGCCGTGAGCAAGATAGGCAACCCGGAAGCGAGAATTCTGTTGAGTCAATGTGCTATCTATTTAGCCACCTCGCCTAAAAGCAACTCGGGCTAT
>DYOP01000177.1 GCA_020720425.1 Bdellovibrio sp.
CGTGGAGACCTGCAACGCCGCCGGCTGAGCTGGGTCGAAGCCTGGTGGCACACCCTGCGCGGCAAAGAAGATCCTACCCTTAAAATAGGACAAACCAATCAATTAAACGCGGCTTCGAGAGCCTCAGCCGCCGGAACTGGAAACTCGGAACCCGGAACTCCAAACTCATTACTCAAATCTCAAATCTCACATCTCAATACTAACTACATCTGGGCATTAAAAGACATCAACCTCGAAGTAAAACAAAGCGAAATACTGGGCATTATTAGCAAAAACGGCGCCGGAAAATCAAAGCATTAGATTTTTTTATAAATTTGTGTTAAAATAAAATTCCATTAAAACCAAAAAAAGATGAATCCAATATATTTTAATATAGAAATAAAACCCGATATCCTTGTTTCATTAAACAAATCGGCTGAGGAATTTAGTAAAGAAATTAAACTTTGGGCAGCTATTAGTTTATATCAATTTAATAAAATTAGCCTTGCAAAAGCAGCCAGTTTTGCTGGTTACCACAGATATGATTTTGAAAATATACTTGCGGACTTAAATATACCAATTTCAAATCTGGGAATTGATGATATTAAAAATGATTTGAAAATCATAGAATCATTGTAGTTATGATATTTATAGCAGATACCAGTCCATTAATTTCGTTAATAACTATAAACAAATTAGATATCCTTAAAAAGTTATTTCCTGATTTTTTAATGCCTTTGGCTGTTTGGGAAGAATTGGATGCACATGTTCAAATAAAGTCATATACCAAAGAGCTTGATTTTTTATATCAACATGTTAAAGTGCTAAAAAGAAACCCTTTAATTATACCAGGCATAGATAAAGGAGAAACAGAGGCTATTCAATTATATATCGAATTGGAGGCAAATATTTTATTAATTGATGATAAAAAAGCAAGAAGCATTGCTGAGTTAATGGATATAAAATGTATCGGAACGCTTGCTCTTTTGATATTGGCAAAAAAGAAGGGAATATTAAAAACACTAAAACCTTTATTTAATCAACTTTTGAAGCACAATAGGTACTTTTCAAAAAAACTTTTGAATGAGTTACTTGTAATGAATGATGAAAAAACACTCGGCTAATGTCCAACACTATAATAAAACTCGAAAACATCTCCAAACAGTACCGCCTCGGACAGGTTGGAACACAAACCCTTCGTGGCGATTTACAACGCTGGTGGCACACCCTGCGCGGCAAAGAAGATCCTACCCTTAAAATAGGCCAAACGAATCAACTCAATAATCAATCATCAATAAACAATAATCAATCAGATTACGTTTGGGCCCTAAAAGACATCGACCTCGAAGTAAAACAAGGCGAAATATTAGGCATTATAGGTAAAAACGGAGCCGGAAAATCTACCCTGTTAAAACTCCTCTCGCGGGTTACCACCCCTACCACAGGCAGTATAAAAG
>DYOP01000178.1 GCA_020720425.1 Bdellovibrio sp.
GAGAGAATATCAAGCGTACTCTCCGGTCTGACAGTATCGATTTTGGATGAAACAGGCTCTTTTACAAAGCCCGTAATCTCTTTTGTTCTATCGCTTTTATTGGATGAATCGTCCAATTTTTCGTAATGCAGCCACGCATAAAATGAGTTCATTTTGATGCGCACATCTAATTTATGCTCAAGATAGTCTTTTATCTCAGAGGGCTTGTAGCCCATTTTTTTGAGCCCAAAAATATCTTTTCGAAAACTCTTCAAAAATGTAGCTTGCTTAATGTCTCCCTCACGAAACTTTTTGGCGTGAAGCAACTTGATTTCAGCCATGATTTCCATCTGATCCCCCAGTTTAATAATTCAAATTGCAATTAAAAATTTAAAACATTCTAAAATGAATTAAATGATATTGCATAATGTATTATATCATAGAATCTAAAAATATTTCAACAAAATATAAAAAAATATAAAAAAATGTTAAATTTATTATAAAAACAACAAAAAAAATCAAAATGGGAATTAATTATGGCGCTAGGGTGTTGGTATGATTTTTTGTTATTTGCACAAAAGAATTTCACTCAAAACATCAGAAAAATCGGCTTTAATGAGCCCTTTTTAAACTTCCAAAAAAACTTAAATGAAGAGCTGAGTTTGGGAATTTGCAAGTGGCTCTTAGGATTGCAAATACCAAGGGAAATAATATTATACTTTCAAAGGTTTTCACAACAAAGGAGAAAATAACATGAAAAAACTTCTACTACTCACAGTAGCATCACTTCTGCTCACTACGACTTACGCCGTGGCAAAATGGATCAGCCCTCCGTGTAAAGCATGCACAGGCAACGGCGGCAAGCTCTCCAGTGAGGGCATCTGCCAAGCCACTTGGTATGATGCAGGGCGTATCTGCAGCGCGGCAGAGGCTAGGCTGCCGAGCATCGATGAGCTCAAGCGTGTCGTGACTGACTGTGGCGGAGATATAAATTACTTAGACAACATTGAAAACGACCCTGCCTACCAGTCGTGTTATCAGAATAAAGGGTTTTCTGCCTCGGACTACTACTGGTCGTCATCTACCTATGTATCCGGTACGAAGTACGCGTGGATCGTGTACTTCAAGGATGGCTACACGGACGGCAATACTAAGACCAATGAGCACTATGTGCGTTGTGTACGAGGCAGACAATAATTTGACCCCTTGACCTTTCGCTCTTCTTTCTTGAGGAGGCTGGGAGCGCTGGGCGATCTCTCATTTCTTCACGATACGCTATCATAACTCAAAAGGAATCCTATGTTTACTCCCTCGTCCCTGTTGACCTCATTGCTGCTCTTAGCATCGGTCGCACTCACACTTCAAGCGCAAAACACCCCGACACCAAGAGGTGTCTTGCTCGACAACAGTTTAGACTCAAATTTTTAAACAAAATACGCAAAAATAGGCATGTCT
>DYOP01000018.1 GCA_020720425.1 Bdellovibrio sp.
TTAGGATATTTTTTTTCTGAAGGAGTAAAGGATTTTCGAGCTTCAGCACCCTGAGCTTGACTCTGAGCTTGCCGCTGCTGCTCCTGCTGGCGCGGCTTATAACTGTGCTCTTCTGTTTTAGCCTGTAACTTCATTGTTAATGAAATTTGACTTTTTTCGTGATCTACAGCCAAAACCTTAATGGTAACATGATCCCCTGGGTTAACGACCGATCGGGGATCTGTAATAAACTCGTGGGACAGCTCACTAATATGAACCAAGCCATCTTGGTGCACCCCAATATCTACAAAAGCTCCAAAATTGGTCACATTTGTTACTATCCCGGGGCAAATCATGTCATTTTTTAAATCTTTTACATTAAAAATATCATCTCTAAACGAAAATGTTTTAAATAGATCTCTCGGGTCACGACCTGGCTTTTCGAGTTCTTTGACAATGTCATCAAAAGTATACTCTCCGATGATGGGCGAAAATTTAGCTCTAAGAGAGGCAATTTTTTTTGCACCCTCAGGGCCTACAATTTCTTTTAAGCTTAAACCCACATCTTTAGCCATATCCCTGACCGCTTGGTAACGCTCAGGATGAATCCCCGTAGAATCTAAGCTAGCTTTTCCGTTTGGTATTCTTAAAAAACCGGCTGATTGCTCAAATACTTTTTGCGAAAATCGAGTAACCGACATCAATTCGGTACGATCTTCAAAAAGTTTGTTTTTTCTAAATTCTACAATATTTTTAGCCAAGCTTGGCCCAATCCCTGCCACATAACTTAAAAGTTCAACTGAGGCCGTATTAAGATCAACACCCACTAAATTTACGCAGGATTCGACCACGGCATGAAGAGATTTTTTAAGAGCTGATGGATTAACATCATGCTGATATTGCCCAACCCCAATACTTTTAGGATCAATTTTAACAAGCTCAGACAAGGGGTCTTGTAAACGCCTCGCAATTGAAATGGCACCTCTTACTGTAACATCTAAATCCGGAAACTCCTCGCGAGCCACGTCAGAGGCTGAATAAACCGAAGCTCCTGATTCGTTAACCATAATGACCGGGATATGTTGCTGCCCAAGATCTTTAACAATTTTACGCATAAAAATTTCAGTTTCACGGCCATTGGTCCCGTTACCAACAGCTATCCCATCAATAGAAAGTTGTTTAAACAGCTCTCCAAATAAAGTCAGAGCCTGCGCTTCAGCTTTTTCTCCTTCAATTTTAATGACCGTATGAGATAAATAGTTACCACCTTTATCAACTAATGCGACTTTGCACCCGGTTCTAATCCCTGGATCTACGCCTATGGTAACCTTAGGGCCAAACGGAGATGAAAGTAAAACCTTTCGTACATTTTCTGCAAACACAAAAATGGCATGCTCATCTGCTGTTTCTTTTAAAATTCGATGCACTTCATTTTTAACTGAAGGGATCACATAAACCGTCAAGGCCGCTTTAGCTGCCGCTTTCAAATAAGTCCCAACCGGAGATAAAGGTAAAGTTGTGGCAAAACTTTCGTAGAGTGATAGCAAGTAATCTTCATCAGCGACAATATCCACAATTAGCTCTTCATCTTGCCAACCCCTACGCATAGCTAAATAGCGATGAGAGGCTTTGGCATCTTTAAGACTTTTTATGCTCGATTCAAACTCCTGATATGTTTCGTACTTTGAATGAGGCTTAAAACCTTTGGCTCTTTTGCTTGTTACTTTGCCGCGCTCAAAAAACTCATTAACTACCTTATCTCTTAACTCAACCAAATTGGCTAACTTTTCGATAACAATATCTTGCGCTGATTTTAAAACCAAATCATAGGAAGCCAAACCCTGCCTTAAGTTTAAAAATTCTTTTGCCTTAACTTCCATAGTTGGGTCTTCGGGAGTTAATCCGTGACCAACATCCCATAACCACTGCGCAAAGGGCTCTAATCCAGCTTCGCGAGCCAATGTGGCTTTTGTTTTTTTCTTTTTCTTGAAGGGTTTGTAGATTTCTTCTAACTCACCTAAGTCCCAGCTCTTTTCAATCCGAAGGGTTATTTCGGCTGTTAAGTTACCTTGCTCAGAAATTTCTTTAAGCAAAAAAGCTTTTCTTTTTACTATTTCATTATAGGTTTCGAAAGAATCAATAATAGCTCGCAATTGAACTTCGTCCATGTTACCCGTTCGCTCTTTGCGATATCGGGCCATAAAAGGAACCGTTGCACCTTCATTGTGCATTTCAATAACAGCCTCTACACCTTTAGGACTCACCCCTTGAACAATTTTAGATAAGTACGAAATAAATTGAACATCTAACACAAAAAACCCTCCTGATTTGTGTAATCACATTCGCATAATAATATAATAAAATAAAAGATTCATAAAAACTATCTAAGACGATACATGATAAGCCCGTGGGTCGGATCATAGGGCGATACCCCTACGCTGACTCGGTCCCCAACGACAACTCGAATATTAAACTTTCTCATTTTTCCACATAACTTGGCTTGAATAGTAACACCATTATCAAGCTGAACTTTATAAATTCCGCCGGCAAGAGCATCCACTATTTTACCTTCAATCTGCGCTAAATCATCTTTGGCCATGTATTTCCTTGTATCTGATAAATGTTATATTTTTAAATCAGGATTATAGTTACTAATCAAGGTTTTTATTCCCGACTCAAATAAGACTTCGAGTCGATCATTTTGAATTGACAAAATAAAACCCCACCCCAAACGAGGATGCGATAGACCTGTTTTTTCGGTAAATGACTGAGTCATATCGTAATTAAAAGCCTCAGCTTGACCATATTTTTTAAAATATTGGGGCCACTTAGCGGCTTCGAGCTGCATATCACTTTCCGAAATTGCAGAACTTCCACTTTTAAAGCCGCCTTTAGATCCCTTTTTTAAAGCTTTAGGCAGTTTTGCGGCCTTTGGCTCTTTGGCGGGCTTAGGCTCTTTCACAGGTTTTTTATGCAATATACCTAATTTTTTTGGAAGCGACGGCGGTGGCTCCGGATTTTGCAATTTCATCCCCGACTCTTTTGCCCCTGCTGAAGCTGATATTACTTCTGAATCGACGGGCTTGTCAGACGTTTTATTTTTTACATTTTTTTTATCAGTTAAGGCCGCAGGTAAAACAGCTTTTTTTTGCTCTACCGTTTTGCCATTTTTACCGGCCACCATAGATAGCTTTTCTTGAATAACTTTTTTAACTGATTGCAGCATTCCTAGAGAGCCTTTTTGATGCTCCGATTTAATTTCTTTTTTTGGCAAAGGTAACGGCGGAGCTTTATGAGTTACTTTTTTTATAGCTTCCTTAGCAACCTTAACAGACTTCACTGGCTTGACGGATAGGGGAGCCTTGACTGCTTTAACTGCCTTAACTGCCTTAACTGCCTTTGCCGGTTTTACGCTATTCACAGGCTTTTTAGGCGTTACTACTTTTTTTGAGGCCACAGATTTTGAGGCCACAGATTTTAATTTTGCCTTAACCCCCAGTTTAGGTTTTTCAAGCTTTTTAGGTGCCTTCAAATTTTTTTTCTCATTTACTTTTTTTGCCATGCCCCACCTCGACTCTTGTAAGTACTTTGGTTTATCTTAATCAACTACTCAAGCTTAACCCAAAAGAATATGGAATTAAATTAAGGAATTAATATGTACAACGATATTATTGTTAGCCCCAAACAAATTCAAGATCAATGTGCGTCTTACTTAATTTTGAATAGTTCAAAACTGAGTTCTGAATACCCACTTTTAGGCATTTCCGACCCTCACAATGCCAAGTCACAAACACTTTTATTTTTAAATTCTAAACACCCCCTCCATCTTATCCCTAAAGATACCAGTATTGTTGCTCAAAACACCTTGGATGCTGAATATTTGTCTGAGCTAGGGGAACACTGTCAAAACCTATGGACAACCCCATCGGTAGCCCTTGCTATGAGCCAAATTCTTTCTTTATTTGATCCAAGAAAGTCCTATCAATTAACCGATTTTGTACTCCATAGCCCAGGGGCATGGGTCCATCGAACGGCCGATCTCGACACCGGCGTTAAGCTTTTTCCCGGAGTTGTTATTGGCGCCGGAGCCAGAGTCGACAAAGACTGCGAAATTAGGTCGCAGGTTACCATCGAACCTCTGACTGAAATTGGCTCTAACACTTTGATTCATTCGGGGTCTACATTAGGCAGTGATGGTTATGGTTTTTTTAAACACCCTAAAACTTACGAAATCTATAAGATTCCTCAAATAGGAAAAGTCAAAATCGGATCAAATGTCGAAATTGGCTCTCAGGTTGCCATTGATCGTGCCACTCTTTTTGAAACCTCTATTGGTGCTAATACAAAATTAGATAATCTTATTCACATTGCTCATAACACACGGATTGGCCAATCTTGCTTTATCACCGCAGGTTTTATGTGCGCGGGATCTGTCACTATTGGCGACCATTTTGCCTGCGGAGGAGGCGTTGCGGTGGCCGATCACATTCATATTTGCGACCATGTTACCCTCGGCGGAAGATCTGTTGTTACCAAAGATATAACCCAACCGGGTCAGTATACAGGTTACCCACTTGAGCCCATCAAAGATGGCCTTAAAACTCTTTCAAATTTGACTCTCATGACTTCGCTTCGCAAAGATATTTTTCAAATCAAAAAACATTTAGGACTTTAAGCCTAACTTAATAAACAAGAAGTCTATTGCCTTTTTAAATAGGCAATGCTAACCCCTACACTCTATGGCCACACTGACATCAGAGCATATTAATCAAATCAAAAGGCGACGAACTTTTGCTATTATTTCGCATCCTGATGCCGGAAAAACAACTCTGACTGAAAAACTTTTGTACCACGGCGGAGCCATTCACGAGGCAGGCGAAGTCAAAGGCAAAGCCGGCACAAAAGCCGCCACAAGCGATTGGATGGAGCTAGAAAAACAAAAAGGTATTTCTATTACCAGCTCTGTTATGTCATTTGACTACAAAGATTTAAAAATCAATTTGCTTGATACTCCGGGGCATAAAGACTTTTCTGAGGATACCTACCGAGTTCTTATGGCCGTCGAATCGGCTTGCATGCTTATCGATGTGGCCAAAGGCGTTGAAGAACGAACAAAAAAACTTTATGAGGTTTGTCGCTACCGGCAAATCCCCATTTTCACTTTTATTAACAAACTTGATCGCGAAGGAAAATCACCTCTTGATCTGATTGATGAGGTCGAAAAAACACTTAATATGTCATGCTACCCACTGACCTGGCCTATTGGTATTGGGAGCCGCTTTCGAGGGATCTACAATCGACTCAATCAAACAATAATCCTTTATGACCAAAGGCGCGAAGGAGATGAGGTTACCGAAATTAAAATCGAAAACCCCCACGACCCAAGCTGGAAGCATTTAGTACCTGAAGAAATTTATTTGCAAACTCTTGAAGAACTTGAACTGATCGAAGGGGTGTTACCACCATTTGATCCCGATTTGTTTTTACAAGGTAAAATTTCTCCTCTCACTTGGGGATCGGCTAAACAAAATTTTGGCGTAGATATTTTTTTAGATTTTTTTTCAAAATTTGCCCCAGCCCCTCAGCCTCGCAAAACTCATTCAGGTCAATTGGTTCAACCCACTGATAATACCTTTACGGGATTTGTTTTTAAAATTCAGGCCAATATGGACCCAAGACATCGTGATCGGGTTGCCTTTTTAAGGATTTGCTCGGGACGATTTGAACGCGGAATGAAGGTTCGTCACTCGCGAATTGAAAAAGAGCTCAGGCTTTCCTATTCAAATCAATTTTTAGCCCAAGACCGAGAAACTTTAGATGAAGCCTTTGCAGGCGACATTATAGGTGTTACTGACACGGGTAACTTTTCAATAGGCGATAGTATCTCTGATGATAAAGTCATTCGCTTTGAAGATATCCCCCGATTTGCTCCCGAACTATTTGCAAGACTTTCTGTGAGAGATGCCCTTAAACGAAAAAAGATGCAAGAGGCCCTCTTTCATCTTTCCGAAGAAGGGGCCATTCAATTATTTATTGACCCTCAAATCGGAAAACAAGACCCCATTATTGGAGCCGTAGGAGAACTACAATTTGAAGTGTTACTTCACAGACTTAACAATGAGTATGGTCTTGAAGTTACCCTTCATCGACTTGGGTTTACCGTAGCAAGATGGCCCCGAAATCAAGAAAGCGGCCATTTAGTAGAACAGCTCAATGGTCAATTTCGACTTTATCGAGACAGCAGTGATCACCCCGTTATACTTTTAAACGAGATTTGGGATCTTAATTGGGCTCAAAAAGAAAATCCAAATGTTGAATTTTTAACTTCTCTGACTCACGTACGCTAATTTTACTCATATTTATTTTATGGCACAGGGCTGCTAGTACTACGATCATTTAATTTTTGCCGGTTTTGTATTTAAACTTTACACGGGCCCTTCATCGCGAGAAGGTCCAGTCGATTTAAGCCGCAGAAAAGCAGAACCAAAACCGGCAAAAATTAAATGGTCGCAGTGCTAGCGCCACATAAAAAAACTTTATTCTAAAGTCCGTAGCGTTTATGAACTTTAATCGATTTGGCCTTTAGCCAACCTGGGTTTTTTTTTGCCGTCTGCCGAGACCAAAGAAAAAATAAAACAAACCCCACAAACAACATAACTATCGAAAGCCACTGCCCACGAGTTAATCCCCATAGTTGGTAACCAATATGAGCATCGGGCATTCTAAATTGCTCAGTCACAATACGTGCAATGGCATATAAAATAACAAATAAACTTGATATCACACCGGGCTGCCTAGGCTTACTCCAAACTAAAAATAAAATAAGAAATAAAATAAGTCCCTCTCCCAAAGCTTCGTATAGCTGTGAGGGATGACGCTCTAATAAAAAAGCTCCTAATTGAGTTTTTATTTCAGTATGGCCCGACTGAATAAGTAAAATGATTTGCTCTAAACCTTGATAGATCGTTTTTCTGGCTGAGTCTTGGTAACTAAACTGCTCGGCAGCCTCAAGCCAGGCTTGTTTTGTCATCCCTGGTATTAAAGAAGCGATATCACCTAATTCTTTAACTTTATTTATTTGGGTTTGTGGCCACTGCAAAATATCAGACGGAAATTTGACTCCCCAAGCAATCGAACCATCAACAGGGCGCCCCACTAATTCTCCATTGATAAAATTAGCAATTCTTCCAAAAAAAATCCCGACAGGACCAGAGATAGCAACAAGATCAAAAAGATAAAGCGATGAAAATTTATATTTTTTTGCAAAAATAAGACAGGCGGCAACCAGTCCAATCATCCCACCATGACTAGCCATGCCCCCTTCATTGACAGCCAATACTCCCCAAAAAGGAAAGGCACTTTTAAAACGAAAAAACAAATCAGGACTATAAAAAACAGCGTAACCCAATCTTCCACCAATGAGCACTCCAAAGGCTCCGTAGGTGATAAAATCACTGACCATTTGCTGATTCATACCCATATCTTGGCGTTTAGTTAGCCATAAAATAAAAAAGTATGAAAAAACAAAACCCATAAGATAGGCAAGGCCATAATACCTAATGCCAATATCCCCATAAATCGAAAGCAAAACAGGATTTAAATCATGTATCATATACATCATTGTTACTTTTTTTGATTCTCTGTCAAAAAAAAAAGCCCCTAGCTTTATGCGCTAAGGGCCGTTAAGGCTAATATATAATGGTCAACAACTAGGGCAAAACCTGAAGTTCGCCTTTAGCATTGATATTAAAAGATTGTCCACCTTCAATTTTTGAAAGAGGAGAGGCCACTTTATAAGTAACATTAACTTGCATCCCCGCAACAGGGTCAGCATCTGTTCCCATATTAAACACGGTAGGAACAGCAACATGTGCATCTAAAGAAAAACCCCAAGCAACAGAAACAGTTACCGGTGTAACTGAGGCATATCCAATATACTTTCCTTTACCTTTTAAATTGCCGCCATAAAGCCAAGTCAATCGATAGTCCAATACAACAACATTCATCCCATAAAGATTTTTGAATACAACTTGGTAGCGTTTAGCTTGGGGCATTTCCCACTGAGCTAAATCATCCCAACATTTAACATTTAAAGGCAGGGCTGTGGCAACCATTGAACTAAAACCTAAAACAGGCTTTCCGGCTTCAACAATACTCCAAACTTTTTTACCAATATTAATAATTTTATCAACCGCTGATCCAACTTCATCAATTGGGTCGGCTAAAATCAAACGATCATTATTAGATCTGACCACTGAATTATTGATAAACGATTCGCAAGTTATTGAGTTACTAAAAATGGCATAAGCCTCCGATGGCGTTTCAACTTCTTTTAACTCAACAGCATCAATTTGATAAAAACCAATGTCCTGAGCAAAACCTATCGAAGAGACAACCAAAAAACCTAAACTTAAAAGTAGCCTACTTAATTTCATATTTTCCCCCTTTTAAAAAATTGAAACTAACTCCCAGGGCACAGAGCTAATGATTCTGCCACAGAATGTCAATCAGCAGATCTCTGCAACTTTGCGGCATAAAAGCCATCCCCACAGTTTTTATCTAAATAGCAATGCCATTCACGCGTGAGAGACCATTTTTTATCTTGATCTTGCGCTAAAAAGGCCTGTATTTGCTCTTCATTTTCAGACGGAAAAATACTGCAAGTCGAATAAACCATAACCCCGCCGGGCTTAACCATTAACGAATACTGAGTTAAAATGTTAAATTGATCCTTTTTTAACTGTTCCAATCTTTCTGGGGATAGCTTCCATTTGGTATCAGGATTACGCCGAATAACCCCTGACCCCGAACAGGGGACATCAAGAAGAAGCTTATCAAAACTCTGATGAAGCCTTTTAATGGTTTTTGAGTTTTCAATAACACGAGGCTCAATGATGCTAAGCTTGGCTCTTCTGGCACGTTTTTTTAACTCATCAAGCTTCCAAGAATGAATATCTAAAGCAAGCAAACGCCCCTGATTGTTCATAAGGGCCCCCATATGCAATGATTTTCCACCCGCTCCCGCACACGCATCTCCCACCCTCTCTCCTGGCTGTGGATTTAAAATGCGAGCAATTTGCTGACTCGATCTATCTTGGACTTCAAATAATCCCTTTTTAAAAGATTGGGTTATAAATACATTTTTTCGTTCGCGTAATTCAAACCCTTCTGAAACATATTTTATAGGTAACAGCTGGATACCTTCCTGATTTAAAAGTGTTACTATATCCTTAGACTCAGGTAAAAGGGTGTTAATTCGAATGTCCACGGGGGCTTGCTCATTTAGCTTAACGGATAAAGTTTTCCAGGCCTCTTGGCCCAACTCTTTTTGGCCTTTTTCATAGAGCCAATCAGGCCATGACCCCTGCACGGCAGGCGAAGTTTTTTCTAATTTATTTTTTTGATTTTGATATCTAATACTATCCATACCATAGGGCTTTAAATCAGGTATTAGCCCCCTTTCAAAAGCATAGATAAACCAGATTTTTTTAAAATCAATTTCAGTTAATTCTTGCTCATCACCCATTGATGCTAAAAATTTAAGCCGACGAAAGTGTCTTACTAAATCATATACGCTTTCTGCAAAAAAACGACGATCTCGAGATCCCCACTTAGGATGACCTTTTAAGTAACGCTCAATAACTTTATCTGCAAATTTTGATTGATTAAAAATTTCAATCAACGCTTGGGCTATATTATCTATAAGTATTTCATGTATTTTCATATTAAAAAGTAAAAACCATTCCGGTGTTTAGAGCACTTCCGTTAAATTGGCCATCCGATAAAAGGTGAAGATGATTTTTTAAACCCAATTCAGCAAAAAATCCAACAGAACCAAAGACATCATAAAACCGAGCCCCCGTAACCAGCTGGTAGTCTAATGATAAATCAGATTCTCCTGAAATTTGATTAAAGAAAACCCCAAGACCCACACCTAAACCAAAATAAAGCGGAAATTGAGTCTCAGCCCTTGGAAAAGTAATTAAAGGTAAAAACGAAATTTTTCGGGGCGAGTCGTTAGCCAACCTATACTCAGAAAATTCAATCCGAATATTACGATCAAGCCCATGCCATTGATCAAATAAATAAGTTACGCCATAGTTAGCTCGGCCAATTTGAGATAAATTTTGATTAGTCCAAAGGTAAGATTTTGAATCTAAATAACTTCCAATATTGATCATCAGCATTTGAAAACCAGGCTCTGAGGCCCTACTACTGTCAGCGTCTTGATTAGGGCTATTTTGATCCATCCCTTGGTAATCCTGATTGGGCGAGCGTTTAAAGTATTTGGTAGCAGCCTTTCTTCCGACAGTTTCTTGAGAGTTTGAGGGCTGTGCGATTAAACAAATAAAACCCAAAAAAGCAAAGGGCATTAAAAAGTTTTTAAATCTAAAAACACGAAAATCGCCAAGGCCGCCAAAAACTCGAAAAAAAGAGTTTTGAAAATATGTCGATTTTTTCATTTAATAAATACTCCCCTAAGAAGATTAAATTCAAAATTTTTTTTTAAAATAAAAGCAAATACTATCTTTTAATTGCGAATTGATCACGATCTTTCTTTTTTAAAAAATCAATTGACCTTTCCGACCCCCCTGCCTAGCCTAGTCAAATATGAAATGCCCCTTCTGTGGTCATCTTGAAGACCGTGTTTTAGAAACTAGAGAGCAAAAAGACGGCCTTCTCATTCGCCGTAGACGCGAATGTCTAAAGTGTCGCAATCGCTTTACAACAAATGAAGGGCTTTTAATGAGCTATCCCCTGGTTATAAAAAAAGATGGCCGCCGTGAAGATTTTTCTAAAGAAAAAGTTCTTAAAGGCCTTCAAGCCGCCTGCCAAAAAAGACCAATTGCCCTTGCCCAAATGGATAGCATTGTTGAAGGGATTTCAAAATGGCTTCTGTCTTGTTCTGATAAAGAAATTTCTGCTCAACAAATTGGTGAACGTCTTATGATGGCTCTTAAATCGGTAGATGATGTAGCCTATGTTCGATTTGCATCTGTTTATAAAACCTTTAAAGATGTTCAAGAGTTTTTAGAAACTCTAACCCCTATCAATCAAAACCAATTAAATCAGGCAACCAATCAAAATCAAACAGCCTCCCCCAAAAAAGATCAACCCGAACAGCTCACTTTAACTTTATAAAAAAAATATGAAAAAACTCAATCGTGATGAAAACCATTTAGCCAGAGAACTCACATTAAAAATTTTATTTACTCAAGAATTTAGCACCGTTTCTACCCCAAAAGATTGGCCTTTACTATTTGAGATCGAAATTCCCTCTTTTATTTCAGAAAAAATTGAAAACTATTTAGATGGAATTTCAGCTCACCAATCTGAAATTGATAAAACCATTAGTTCATTTGCTAAAAACTGGCGTATCGAACGTATGTCATTTGTAGATAAAAATGTACTCCGTTTAGCTGTATACGAAATGATTTATGACTCACCTCAACTGGCTCCTCCTATTGCTATTAACGAGGCCATTGATCTTGCTAAACTTTATGGTTCAACCGACTCGGGCAGCTTTGTAAATGGTATTTTAGATCAAATAGCTAAATCCAAAGGCTATCAAAAACCATGAACGAAATCTCAGCCAATCTTCTCCCCCCTGAGATGGCCTTTTCCGGGGGAGCCGATATCTGGATTTTACATATTAATGATTCTAAACCTTGGATTGAAAAGCTTGACTGGAAACTCATTTTTTTAATTGGATCATACAAAAAAAAACCTTCATTTCAGGTTCCACTTAAAATTCAAGAGCTCATGCAGACTCACTCTGAACTCAATTTAAGATCAAACCCATTTCATTCTGGGCAAGGCCCTGCCAACTATCCTATTTTAATTAAACCCACGTGGCTCATAGCCACAGACTGGATTATTTTAGTAGATAACTGGGAGCAATCTCTTTTTTGCACACCTCTTTTATCAAACTTATCCAACCACCCAAAATCTGATTTAAAAAAAATTCGCTTTTTTGGAACTTCCCCCGATACCAACAAAATTTTTGAAAATTTTTTATTAACTCATCCCTCTTTTAAAAATAACGAACTTGATTTGCAATTTGAATTTATATCTGGCCATAACCCCTTACCCAATCACTATTTGAGTTAAATCACTATGACTGACGTAATACCTTACATTCATATTATCTCTGATAGCACAGGAGAAACAGCTGTTACCATGCTTAAAGCAGCCCTCGTGCACCATCAAGCCGAACATATCCACGTTGTTCGCCATAAAAACATTCGCACCGAAGATCAAGTATTAAACATTCTTAATATAGCTCAAAAAAATAAATCACTTGTTGTTTATACCGTAATTAACGAAGAGTTTGCTCAGTACATTCAAAATCAAGTTCAAATTTATGGTCTTTTTTCGATTGATCTTTTAAGCCCTATTTTACAAAAAATGGATCTTTTTTTAGGAACAACTCCTGATACCCGCAAAGAAGTCGGAAAATTAAGAGCCGTTGATGAAAACTATTTTAAACGCATCGAGGCCATCGAATTTACCGTTCGCTTTGATGATGGAAAAAGTTTAACGGGCATCGAAGAGGCTGATATTATTTTACTCGGCGTTTCTCGTACCTCTAAAACACCGCTTTCCATTTATCTCAGTCACAAGGGGCTTAAAGTAGCCAATATCCCCATAGTTTTAAATCAAATGCCCCCAGATAAAATCTATCAAATTGATCAAAAAAAAATTATCGCTCTGACTATAGATATTGAGAGTCTAAAAAAAATCAGATCTAACCGCGCCGCCAAACTTGGGGCAAGCGCTGACCATGATTATGCAAGCTTGGCTCATATTTTTAATGAAATTGAATTTGCTAATGAGCTTTACAAAAAAAACAGAAGATGGCCCGTCATTAATGTTACCGACAAAGCCCTCGAAGAAACGGCTGCCGAAATTATTCGAATTGTGGGCAATCGAATGGGCTGGACCGACTGCGCTTTTTAAATTTTTTAACTTTTAATAATACTCATTTATACTCGCTCTAAGCTATCTAGGGCAAAAAATAAAGCATCGGCAACTGCTTTTTGCTCTTTAGTCATATTCGTTTTTATATAGTAATAAAATGGCGTTGAGTATTCAAAATCTTTAACTTGTATATGCTGCAAACGGCCTGCTCTGACTTGTTTTTTTACGGCTGATGAAGGCAGAAACCCCCAGCCAAGGCCCGTTTCGATCACTCTTTTTAATGTTCCCACATTTGAGGTGTCAAAAGTAGCATGCCAGTGTTCTAAGACTTCTTTTAACTTTTGATTTAAAACTTTTTCAAAAGCTAAAAACTCACCTGAAAGCCACATAATTGAGTGGTCTTTAAAGTCACTTAAATAAATTTGCTTTGCCATTTCGGTTTCACGGCCCGAGGCCACGAGCCACATTTCTTCTTTTAATAAAAATTGTTTTTCAAAAGAGGGCATTTTTGATTCGTAGCCCTCAGGGACAATAACAGCATCCAGATCACCCTTAAAAAAAGATTCAATTAAAGATTCTTCATCACTAAATACGACCTGAAAAGATACCTGAGGATTAAATTTTAATAGTCTCCCCACAACAGGACTTACTAACTGAACCCCTAATGAGTTAAGAGTTCCGACTCTTAATCTTCCGTTTAAAGAGCTACCCAAGGTTCGAATAGCCATTTCCGCTTGCTGAGCCGATTGAAGGATACGGCGTGAGTGCTCAAATAAAAGCTCACCCTGCAAGGTCGGCTTTGCTATCCGTGTTCCCCTAAGTAACAACTCTGTACCTAGACTTTCTTCGAGATTTCTAATTTGCTGGCTCACTGCTGGCTGAGTTAAAAAAAGTTTATTAGCCGCCTCAGTCATATTGCCTTCTGATACCACGGTAATAAACGTATGGAGTTGTTGCAAATTCAGCATAAATTCTCCTATGGGTTACTTGATTTATTGTTGATTTAAGATCAAGCCTACTGACATAATGATCTAACGGCTTAGAGCAATTGAAAAGTAATATTTTTAATCACCATAGAGTTAATCTAAAAAAGGATATCTTATGAAACTATTTATTAAACTAGCATCGACAACCCTTTTTTTAATATTTTTAAATAGCCCCACCCAGGCTAAAATTTTTAGAAATGCTTATGTTTCGTTTGAGTTACCAGCCGAAAATTGGAGTTGCATTTTAGAGCAAACCGAATGGATCTGTCGATCCATTGATACTAAATTTTCAAAAGAGGCTATTATTATTTTAACAGCAAAAGAAGTTGGTCCAACGGATTCTTTTGATGCCTATATTAAACATTTAGGTACCATTCAACCCACGGCCTTTAAAAACCCAGGAACCACCACCTCTAAAGTTGTTTATCCCCCTAAACAAGTTAAAATTAATGACCATATATGGATTGATGGACTTCAATTAGCTTCTGAGGTTCCGAACTATTACACTCGCTATTTGGCCACAATAAAAGATAAGGTTGCTGTTTTAGTAACCCTTAGCGCTCATAAAAACTTTTATACAAAATATTCTAAAGACTTTTTTAAAACCGTACAAAGTTTAAGAGTCATTGCTTCTAAAAATTTGCTAGGTCAACCTCAAATGGGGCCACTCAGCAAAAGTAACGAATCTTTAGGGGGTAACCTTTCGGGCGTTATTCCGGGAGATCTTTTAGCCCAAGGCGAAGGCGAGGGGTTTGACCCTTCTTCAGGTTCAAAAAATACTAAAAATTTAATTATGGCCTTAGCCATTGGCTTAGCCGCCATAGGGGTTTATTTACTTGTTAAAGGCAAAAAAAACTGAACTTTAGATTGTCCCAAAGGGCCTGAAATCTGAAACTCAATCGGGCTATCAGGTTGAACATCTTTTAACTTTAAATCAAAAGTAACCTTATAGGGTTTATGCCAAGGTGTCTGATGGGGATAAAGCTTGTAAAGGGTTCGTTTATCTTCTTTTATACGAAAGACTTTAGCTAAATAACGTTTGCCATTGTGATTTAAAAAAATTTGCCATGTTGATTTTTCAGATTCTAACTGATTACTTTTTCTGTCAGGTGTGTAAAAACTTAAGTAAAACTCGATAGACGGATCAAGTATCAAATTTTTTTTAAGCTCTTCATTTTGCATTTCAGAAGTCCAGCCAAAAATAATAGCCTTTTGTTTTATTTGGGATTTGACCATGACTGGGTTTAACAAGGTCACACCCATATCAATGGTATTTGATAAACCATCATAACTCTTATCAAAGCGAGTCCATTTATTTAATTCTGAAAAATAATCCAAATCATTTTGCGATAAGCTATTATTTTCGGACTGACTATTTTGCAAATCCGAACTGCCTGTGCTGGCGCAGTTACTTATACTGATAAAAAATAAAATAAAAATTAATAGTTTTCGGCTTTTTTGATAGCTATCAAACAAACCTCTTGCATGAACATATATAAGATGGCCGCTCATACAAGGTTCTTTCAGGCAAGGCTCGCTCATACAATGACAGTTACTAACAAGGCGACTAAAAAACACACTTAATATTTTACTTTTCTTCATTTTGTTATTTTGTTTCTGCTTTAAGTAAAAAACAATAAAAAACATCAATCCGTTTTTTAATTGTTAGATTTTATTTAGTTGATGCTGAAAAATGCTTTATACAGTTCATCGTTCACAGTTCATTTACCCTAAGCTCGGCTCACCCTAGCTTTAATGATTTTAAACATATCCATAAACTCTTTAATCTTTAATAGATAAGATAAAATAAAATAAACCATCAAAGAGACACTTATAGTAACAATTAAGTTTAAGGCTAAAAGCAAAAAGGAATCTCCCAAATAAGGTTTTAAGTAAAAAAACAGATTTAAACTTATAGCCATGCCAGCCCCAGCCAATAAAAAATAAAGTATATGTTTAAAAACCTGACCCCAAGGATACCCACCAACAAACCAACGATAGCCTATAGCTAAAAGAAAAAAATTAAGAGTGCTTGCTACCACAGTTGAAATATTTAGCCCATTGAGTCCATAATTTTGAATCAAAAATGGAGCCAAAATTAAATGAATAACAAGGCATACCCCACTCACTAATGCCGGAAACCAAGTATTTTTAATTGCGTAATAGTTCGGAACAAACACTCTCACAAGGCTTGTGGTAATAATTAATGCTGAATAGATCTTTAAAACCCCCGCTGTCAAAAGGGTTTCATGCTCTAAAAATTGCCCTCTTTGAAATAAAATTTGAACAATCGGTTCGGCCAAAACAAAGGCCCCGAGAGCGGCGGGCAGACTTAAAAATAAATTCAATAAAAGATGGTAACTCGAAGTTTTAGACATTTGATTAAAATCTTTCTGAGAGGCATACCGCGACAACGAGGGTAATAATGCGGCCCCTAAACTCACTGAAATTAAGGACAAAGGAAGTTCTAAAAGTCGATCTGCCAAATTAATATAACTAATTGCCCCCGATCCAATTTGACTAGCGTACTTTAAATTAACGAGGGTCATTAATTGCAATAACCCCATACCCAAAAGCCCTGGTAACATAGATATCATAACCCTATGTACATCTTTGTTTTTAAACTCAATTTGCCAACGAGGTAAAAAACCTTTTTTTATTAAAAGCGGTATTAACACTCCGGCCTGTAAAACTCCGCCCAACACAACCCCCCATGCCAACCATTGACCTGGCCAAAGATGCCAGCTTTGGGGTAACACCGTTGAAATAATCATTATAAAATTAAACAAAGCGGGAGCTGCCGCCGCGCGTCCATACGAACCTAAGGCATTTAAAATTGCCATAAAAAAAGCATAAGTACACACAAGCCAAACATAGATGATCATAATGCGAGACATTTTAAGGGTTAAATCAAAGACTTGCTGATTTTTTAAATACTCTAGGTCTAAAAGGAGCCTAAGTAAGGGCTCCATAAAAATGATCCCTAGCGCAGTCAAAACCA
Source organism: Bdellovibrio sp. (assembly GCA_020720425.1). GTDB lineage: Bacteria > Bdellovibrionota > Bdellovibrionia > Bdellovibrionales > Bdellovibrionaceae > DYOP01. Next base: position 16,888 of record DYOP01000018.1, read on the forward strand.
ATAAAAAAATCGTAAATAATGTAAAAAAAGAATAGGTAAAGTTTTTTACTCTCATTGGATCACTCGTATCCATTTGAGTTTGAATAAATACGGGAATAAAACTAACAGACAACGAGCCTTCGCCAAAGAGTCTTCGAAAAATATTAGGTATTCTAAAAGCTACATACCAAGCATCCGTTACCCACCTAGGAAATAGTGCAGCAAAAGCCGACTCTCTTAAAAGGCCTAATATTCGACTTATTAAAGTACCTATCGACATAAGGGCCGCATAAAGACCCACTCTATGCCCCGAAGAGGGCTCACTCATTTGATTGTTTATCTCTTGCACTCAGCTAACCCCTATGTTAAACCCATGAATCTATTAATTTATTGGATATAATATTTTGTATCCACTCTATCAGGAGGAGTTTACTTGGCCAACCATAAATCATCAGTAAAAAGAGCAAAACAAGATATTAAAAAACAAAACCGCAATTCTCAGGTAAAAAATTCTATAAAAACTTGGGAAAAAAAATTGATTAAAGCTGTTCAAGAAAAGTCAGAAAATATTGCAGCCTTACTTCAAGAATATGCTTCTCAGGTTATGAAAGCCTCTTCAAAAGGCGTAATCAATAAAAACACAGCCGCTCGAAAAATGAGCCGAATTAGCAAAAAAGCTAATACAGCAAAAACAAAATAAGTCTCCGTTTAAAAGCGCCTACTTAAACCTATCGCAATTTAAATTAAGTAGGCTTTTTTTTGCCGCATCTTTAGCCCCAAAAACTTCGAGGGCTGATTTTATATTTTCGCAATTTAAACACTCTGCTTTTTCATTAAAAACAGCCTTTTCTCCGGGCAATTTTTTAACAATACTGTATTTTAACGATTGCCAGTTTTCATTCCCAAATATTTTTATGAAAGTCGACTTTAGCTGACAAAACAATGCCAGATCACTCATTTCAAGCCAACTGTCTTGCCCCAAAACAGAACCTGTTTCGGGTGGAAACTCACCCCATCCCAGCTGGGCTAGCAAACTGATACCCGATTCAAGAACCCCCTTAAGTGAAGCCTCCTCAGCCAAAAAAGGGTAACAAGGCTCAGATACTAAATAAGCTTTTTGAGATACTCTTTGAAGCATATCAAAAGCATCTAAGCAAGCCCCCGCATTGTTAACCAAACGACAATTTTCTATAGCCCCTTTAAGTCTTGGAGAAAACTTTTGCGATTTACCTTTTTGAAAATAAATTGCATCTTCCGTGGCCACCTTAAAACTATTAATCTCAATTTCGCATTCATTACGAGGAGGTTGAAATAAAAAAAATGATAAGGCCGCTATAAAAATAACAATCGAAGCCGTTAGTATAGGATTTTTTTCAAAAAAATTCAAAAGCCCACCTTTAATTAAAAATTCAAATCAAATACAACTCAAAATCTTATAGAACAAGACTAGTAACACTCTCCAGAAAGAAATGACTTTAATAACCATTATTATCATCATACCATTTCATTTTAATACTAAGCCCAATTTCATCACTTACGTTGCGTACATAGCCTTTCACCATTTTAAAATAACTCAATGTAAAAAAAGACTATTAAGTTAAGCTAAGTTCCTTTCCTTTCCTTTCCTTTCCTTTATTTTCCTTTCCTTTCCTTTATTTTACTTTATTTTTTGATCTCAGTAAAAAGCCAACACTCAGGATCAACAATAAAGGAGCTATAAGCATCGCATTTTTTATACCATACAAATCAGTTACCCAGCCAACGAGGCTATGCATTGAAACAATTGCAACTCCCGATAAAACAACGGCGGCGGCTGAAACCGATTCTAATTCTTCTGGGAACTGATCTTTGGCCAAGGAAATAGATAAGGCATAAATGGGGCCCATCGTAAATCCTGTTAAAATAAAAAAAGTTGGGTCTACAAAAGCTGACAAGAGCATGACTAAAAAACTTAAACTCATCATAACTAATAACAAGGCTCGATGAGAAATTGGCACCTTTACAAAAGTAAATCCAATTCTGGAAATAAATAATGCTAAAAAAAAGTAAGAAACCCACACACTGGCTTGCGCCTGATTAAACCCATGAATATCTATTAAATAATAAGACAACCGCGTACCTAATAAAACTTCAGCAGCCACATACAAAGCCAATATCGAGGCAAAGCCCGCATGGTTAATCGATATATGATTTTTTTTGATTGATTCATTTTTAACCATATCCACTTTATGATAAATATCCACAAGATGAGGTGTTGCAAAAGAAATTAAAAAAACTCCCAATGCAAATGCCGATGAAATCAAAAATGCAGCTTGGTAACCCCAATTAATTTGTATGGCAAAAGCCACAACCAAGGGGGCAAAAAGACTGGCTCCACCATAGTTAGCATGAAGTCCATTCATTATTCTTGATAAATTATGCGGTGAACTCGCCTTCATGACTAAAACATTTTGCAAAACAGTGAGGGGGCCCACTCCAAACCCCATTAAAGTTGCGCCTAATAAAAAACCATAAAACGAATCTGAAAAATAAAACACAACCTGAGATAATAAAGTTAAAAATAGGCTCAATCTAAAAATAACAATATACTTCTGACTTCTAAGTAACCAAGGCGAAAAATAAGCAGCTACTAAAATCGAAAAAGAAGCCAACGAAAAAAACCAAGACCCCGTTGAGTGGTCTATTGAAAACCGCTTGAGTAACTCGGGATATATAGGGCCTCGAATGTTATCGATCATTCCATACAAAAAAAGACTTATATAAGCATAAAATATTGAATAAAAAGATATGCGCGCTCTCTCGGTTGACCAAAGTTTCATTGTTACCAGCTTTTTATGTTAGTCGTTGGATGTTTGAGTGAGTTTAGTTTTAATTTTGCTTAAAAGTCTAGCCTCGGCCTGCCTAATCGCCTCCCGAGTGATCCCATACTTATCTGCAATTTGCTGCAAGGTTAAAGGCTCATCCGACAGCATTCGTTCATTAAGTAAAATATTTTCTTTTTCTGTCAACTCGGGACGAAGTTCATCAATCGATTTATTTAAAAGAAAAATTTGCTCAGCTTGGCCCAGCTGCTCATCCGGAGCCAGCTCAGATGACTTTTGAAATTCTAAAAAATGAGAAGCTCCCGATCGGTCATCTACGGATATATCCAAACTTAAATCCCGACCCGAAAGCCGTTCTGCCATCTGCCTCACTTCAATCTCATCAGCACCCAGTTTTTTAGACAATCGCTTGTAATCCCCTTGGTCACTCCATTGATCTAAAGCCTGCTTTTCTTTTTGCAATCGATAAAATAATTTTTTTTGATTTTGAGTTGTTCCAATTTTAACAAGTGAGTATTGCTTCATTAAATACTCCTGAATGTAACCTCTAATCCACCATACAGCATAGGTAATTAGGCGTACACCCTTATAAGGGTTAAACTCTTTTACCGCATGTAAAAGGCCAATGTTACCTTCTTGGATCAGATCAATCATTCGACCGCCAAACTTGGAATACTCAGCAGCAATTTTTACTACAAATCTAAGGTTTGATGTTACCAACATCTGGGCCGCCTCTGGGTCTTTGGTGTCAAAATATTTTTTTGCAACCTCTTGCTCTTGCTCTCTTGTTAAAAGTGGATATTTTCTAATCTCTTGCAAATACAGAGCTATTGGGTCTTGGGTAACAAGTGCATGACTTGACTTTGACAAGCTCTCTTTTGGCCTTAATTTTTTTTCAGTCATCACATCTAGATCATCATTTTCAACTTCAAAACTTTTTAGGTCTTTAACATCAGCCATTGCACTAAGCTGAGAAATCGCCTGGTCGCCCTCTGAGATATCACTATCTGCCTCATTATCAAAAGATGATATATCAGCGTTTTCTAACTGAACCTTAACCTTATCACCATCAATAGTGTCAGAGTCTTCAACAATTTCTGCTGTGACTTTTTTTAATTTCTTTTTTCTAACCATACTTCAATCAATGCCTTCAACAACTCAATGTTAAATGAAAAATGCCTAATCCTATATTAAAATTTCAAAAATTGACTTACCACTAAACACTCTTGCATACCTCAGTTTACCTTACTAGACGCCTTTCCCTGCCGGGACATGACAGACTATCCTAAATGCTTTTGAAGTTTAGATTTTAAAATTTCAGTTATTTTTGATTTTAAAGGCGTTAGTAACAATCCAATTTCAATATCAAATTTAACTTCGCTCCCGTTTTCAATTGGCAACACCATAACTTGAGCCGAAAATTGCTTTCCTTTAATTTGCCCTTTTTTAAGCTCTTTATCTTCGGTCCACGTAGCTTTTGAATCCCACTTTTTTAGCTCTTCAGGATTTCCTAAAAACTCGGATATTAAAGCAAATGATTTTTGAGATGAATGCTTTGTTTGATGTGTAATACTTAATTTGGCCATCTTCGTCCTTTCACTTTTTATTAATTTCCTCTAATCCTAAAATGTAATTTTTCATTTTACTCATTTCTAAAACATCTAATGGTAACTCTTTAGGGTTCCATGTAAATATAATGTCTTTTATCACCTGAGTTGAGGTCTCTTCTTGCACTTTAGCTAAAAAATAAGGTTTATTAAAATTTAACTCATATCTCCAACTAGCAGATTTCACCCAAACATAAAGAATCCCATTTTTAAGAGCTAAGGGCTCGGTGTTGTTGGTAATTGATTGAGCAAACCACCCTCGCCATTGAGCCCAAATTTTGGACATCATAAAGCTGTCACTGAGGGGAGATTTTCCCTTTTGTAGAAGGCCCATTAATACTTCATCTAATGCTTGTAAGCCTGATCCTTTTAACATATGGGCCACAGTGTACCCAATACCCTATTGATTGCGAAGCAATCCAAAAATCTAATGCACCTCGTAGACCCATGGTTGCCATGTCCCCAAAAGGGCTCCCAACCAAAACTTGACACACCCAAACCTTGATGTTTTTGGTTCTTTCATTTATTACTCTGCGTGAGTTAGCCTTTCAGAAAGACACTGTATCAGAAAGACACTTTAATAGGGGGAATTATGAAATTAAGACTTGCTTCACTTTTTACTGCTTTTGTTTTATGGTCTGCTCCACTTTTAGCCTGGTGGGAACCGCAAATTCAATACACAGTTGCCCCATTACAAGTTTCAGCCCGAGTATTTAATCACTCTCCACGCATGGCCTATTGCCAAGGTTATATTTTTGGCCACACACAAATGGGTCAATATTTTTATACTTGGCTAGCGAGTTATATACCTGCCTATGGCAACCAGATTGGTTTTGTATACGCCTATCAACCTTATTATTTTGTTGGTGTTACCTCAAATATTCTCTGCCAATAATTCATTTTTATTGATGGACATCTTCTATAATTTCACTTCTTACAGGTCGTAATTATCTCGTTAACGCTGCAAAAGAGTTATACAGATCACAAACGATCTATTACTTTTGATTACTATTAAACTAATTGTTTGATTTTCTTTACTTAATTTAGGCTTTTTCAACCTGTGTAAAATCAAGCTCAACAGGTGTTGGACGACCAAAAATTGAAACTGACACTTTAATTTTACCTTTTTCTTCGTTAACTTCTTCAACAGTACCATTAAAGTTAGCAAAAGGACCATCTACTACAACTATACTTTCGCCAATAGTTAAATTGATTTTTTGTTTTGGTTTTTCTCCAAGTCCCATTGTCTGTTGGGTGATTCGCATAACCTCGACTTCGGTTACCTCGGGTGGCTTTGTTTTATTACTTCCGCCAACAAAACCGCTTACCTTAGAGGATCCACGAATAAGTCTCCATGTCTCTTCGTTCATAAGCATATTGACAAAAATGTATCCCGGAAAAAACTTTTTACTTCGAGTAATTTTATTTCCACCTTTTGATAACTGAACTACATTTTCGGTAGGAACCAAAATATCACCAAAAGACTCTTGCATTTTATTTGAACGAATGCGCTCTTCAATTGAGTTTTTAGCAATAGATTCACAGCCCGTTTGCACATTAACTACATACCATTTTTTATCCATAAAATTCTCCAAATAACTTTTAGGTTACCCTAAAATTAACTTCATTAGCGCAGCTGAAATAAAATCTAAAAAAGCTATAACAAGAGTGATTAAGGTTACCATTACAAGAACGGCCCATGTCATTAATCGAACATCTTTTTTTGCAGGCCAAATAACCCGTTCCAACTCAATAAAAACTTCGTATCCCCAGCCTAAAACTCGAGCATTAAATTGCAATGATAAAAAAAGAACCAAGCCTACAACAATGGGCAATCCGTGTTTAAACAGATCATAGCCCATTAAAAAAGCAAAAGAGCTAAAAGCCCCTGCAAAAGCTTTTAATAAAAGACTTAAAGAAAATGCGATCACTCCTGCAAATGCCGCAAACGAAATTGTAAGATACTTGGAAATACTTTTTTCCATTTTAACTCACCTCTTGTTTAAAAAAACTGGCAGGGCCGCAGGGATTCGAACCCTAAACCTAAGGATTTGGAGTCCTTCGCTCTACCGTTGGAGCTACAGCCCTATCTAGCGTGTAACATTGGGCCTTTGATTTATAAATTTGTCAAAGCCCTCTGCGACACAGAATGCAAAACACATAAGCAAAACGGGGACTTTTTTTGGTTTAAAAAAGTCCCCGTTTAATCTAATTAATTTAGTTCATTACTCGTTGATAGCTACAACAACGCCAGCACCTACAGTTCGACCACCTTCACGAATGGCAAAACGCAGCTCTTTTTCCATGGCGATGGGAGCAATTAATTCTACATCAAACTCAACGCGGTCACCAGGCATAACCATTTCGGTCCCTTGCTTTAGTGTCACAACGCCGGTAACATCTGTTGTTCTAAAATAAAACTGAGGTCGGTAACCATTAAAGAAAGGAGTATGTCTTCCGCCTTCTTCTTTGGTTAAGATATAACATTCAGCTCTAAATTTTTTGTGAGGATTAATTGTTCCGGGCTTAGCCAAAACTTGACCACGCTCAACATCTTCTTTTTTAGTTCCACGCAAAAGAACACCACTGTTGTCTCCGGCACGGCCTTCATCCAAAAGCTTACGGAACATTTCAATACCTGTTACTGTTGATTTTTGAGTGGGCTTAATACCTACGATTTCAACATCATCACCAACTTTAACGATTCCTCTTTCAATACGGCCAGTAACAACTGTTCCGCGGCCAGAGATCGAAAACACGTCTTCGATAGGCATTAAGAAAGTCTTATCAATCGCACGAACGGGCTCGGGAATAAAGTTATCACAAGCATCCATTAATGCCATAATTGATTTTGTACCGAGTTCAGTATCTTCACCCTGAAGAGCTTTTAAAGCTGAACCTTTTACAATTGGAATATCATCGCCAGGAAATTCGTACTTAGATAAAAGTTCACGAATTTCCATTTCGACAAGTTCAAGAAGTTCTTTATCATCAACCATGTCGACTTTATTCATAAACACAACAAGAGCAGGAACACCCACTTGACGAGCAAGCAAGATATGTTCACGCGTTTGAGGCATAGGACCGTCAGCAGCCGAAACGACTAAAATCGCTCCATCCATTTGAGCAGCTCCCGTAATCATGTTTTTCACATAATCGGCGTGACCAGGGCAATCTACGTGAGCATAGTGACGCTTGTCAGATTCGTACTCAACGTGAGTGGTTGCAATGGTAATACCACGCGCTTTTTCTTCAGGACTTTTATCAATTTGGTCATAGGCCAATGCTTGAGCCTTACCAAGTTTTGCCAAAGTTGTCGTAATGGCAGAAGTCAGTGTTGTTTTACCATGGTCAACGTGACCGATGGTCCCAATATTCACGTGGGGTTTGGATCGGTTAAATTTTTCTTTCGACATATTCATTCCTCCTCAGTCGATTTTTTGAAAGTTTGTACCCTTTTTTGTTTTTAATCAATCTAATACAGCAGTGGAGCCCGTGATCGGAGCCGAACCGATGACCTCACCCTTACCAAGGGTGTGCTCTACCACTGAGCTACACGGGCAGAAAGACGGTTTTCATCACAAAAATCACGACATCTGTCATGAAAAACGTCTTAAAATTGGAGCGGGTGACGGGTCTCGAACCCGCAACCCTCAGCTTGGAAGGCTGATACTCTAGCCAATTGAGCTACACCCGCACCGTTCCGTTTTTAGTAACAACACTTGGTGGAGAGAGAAGGATTCGAACCTTCGTAGGCGTGAGCCAGCAGATTTACAGTCTGCCCCCTTTAGCCACTCGGGCATCTCTCCGTTATGTGTTACTACAAAAAATGGAGCTGGCTATGGGACTTGAACCCGCAACCTGCTGATTACAAATCAGCTGCTCTACCAATTGAGCTAAGCCAGCAACAAGACTTCACTTTTTATGCTACTCGATCTCGGTGTGTCAAAGGTTTGCTAATTTTGTTTTAACGACCATTGTCGAAAAGTTTCTGACATGACCATTCCCGCAGCAACAGAAACATTATAACTGGCCTGCTCGGCCAGTTGGGGAAGCCTTACAAGCTCATCACAGAGCCTGCGAGTTGAGGTTCTAAGGCCCTTATCTTCGGCACCCAAACACCATAAAATTTTATCTGACACTTGAAGATCAAAAACGGTGCGCGTTGCATCATGAGCTAGACCAAATACCCAAAATTGATTTTCTTTTAGCCTTTCAATTAAATTTTGAAAAGAGGATTCAACCATAAGAGTAACATGCTCTGCTCCCCCACTGGCCACTTTATGCACAGCGGGAGTTAAGTGAACCGCTCGATGCTCAGGAACTAATATTGCCTCAACCCCCATAAGCCATGCTGTACGCATAATGGCGCCTAAATTATGAGGATCTTCGACACCATCAAGCAGCAAAAGTTGAACTTTTTCTTTTTTAAATAGATCTTCTAAGGTTACCTCAGGCGATTGGGTCTGAAACAAAATCGCACCCTGGTGACCAGTGGTTATATGATCCAGCACTCCCTGTGGTTTTTCGGTAACATTAATTTTTTTTTGCTCAGCTTGTTTTACTATTTCAGCTATCTCAACAGAAGTGAGAGATCCTGCTTTAATCCAAATTCCGGTAACACCCTGAGGGTAGACGATGAGTGATCGTAAAATGGCATGGTGACCAACAACGATTCGCCCTTGGGGACGATGAGTGCTTGTGTTGACCGCGACATTGCTGGCCTTAGGTTTACCCTTAAAATGCGAAGAGCTCGAAACGCGAGAGGGCCCACGAGAAGGCGATTTGGACAGAGTTCCTTTTTTGTTATTTTTATTTTTTGGAGCTTTCATGAGTGACTTCCTTCATGCGAAATTGAGGCTAAAACTTGCTTAATTGTATCAATTGGATTTTGAGCTTTTAAAATGGGCCGTCCTATAACTAAAGACCAAGCCCCTTGCTCAATTGCGTACAAAGGAGACGCCTTTCTGGCCTGATCATCTTGAGTGATTTTATTTGTTAAGGGATTAGAAGACTCTTCAAATCGAATTCCAGGGACAACAGGTAACAATCCCATTTGACGCATTAAATGCGCCTCGTGAGCCGAGCATACAACCGAACTTAACCCCACAGCCTGAACCATTTTTGCTAATCTTGTGATTTGCTCTTCTACACTCAGGCCTGCCTCATAAATAGGTAGACTGTCTTGCTCAGATTGACTTGTTAAGACCGTAACAACGGTTACCATAAAAGGACGAATTTTTTTAAGCTTGGCCTCTAAAATAGCAACTTCTTTTAAAGCTTTCATCCCCGCCATAGCGTGAACGGTAACAAGGCTTGCCCCCATATCAAAACAAGCCTGAACTGAAGCACACATGGTCGAAGGGATATCAAAAAATTTACAATCAATAAATACAGGTAACACTTTTGAAATAGGTTCAGCCAAATCTTGACCATATTTAATAACCAAACGAGGCCCTAGCTTAACACAACCCAAATAAGGACTCAGTTGAGTTACCCATGTTATCGCTTGCTCCCGTGTGTCTACGTCTAAGGCAAGACAAATGGGATTAACCAAATTAGGAGTCCTTGTTTGACTGAGTTTTTTTTGATCAGTCATCTTGATGCTCATTTTTTTGCTGTTCTTTTAGTAACTTCTTTTTTTGCTTTGTCGATAACAATTGTTTTTGAACTTCTAAATCTGATTCGTAAGCCCCGCCATTATATTTTTTCTCGCGCGCTTTTATTTTAAGTTCTTCCAATTGTTCTGAATTATAGGGTGCAATTTCTTCTGAACGGCCCGAAGCGACTAATAAACATATTATAATAAAAAAATATTTACTCATAAGATTAAGTAAACATCAAAGGGCAACAACTCGTCAACCCCGGGAACTTTTAGATTAGACCCATACTATTGAACTAATGCGCTGAAAGGTTTGCACAGATCACAGGTCCCCCCAATTTTTTTTAATTAAAGATTAGGGGCGTTCGAAAACTGTAATCAGGTTGAAGTCAGTTTGCAGTCAGGAGTTTGATAAAATTGGTAACCGTAATTTTATACTCTTCAGGAAATAGCTTTAAGGCCTTTAAGTGGCCTGCGTCTTTAAATAAGTGGCGCTCCCAATAAATATTTTTTTGAATAGGGGCAAAAACTTTTTCAATTTGATCACAGGAAATAAGCAAATCTTTCCCCGCTTCGAGAGTTAAAACTTTAAATCCGCGAGAAAGCTTTTGAGCCTGGCTTTGAACCATTTTATTCCAGCCAGGGCTCCAAAAATAATAATAAAAGAAACTTAAAAAAGATAAGGCAAGAGGTTGAGACACTTTAAGCTCATATCTTAAAAGCCCTTTAACCGAATGGTAAAAATCACCGCTTGGGCCACTATCGCAAATAAGCCCCTTTATGTCATTAGAATTGTATTGATTAATCGCCCAAATCGCAGCGGCCGAGGGGTTAGAAAATGAAAAAATAATTTTATCCCCTTCAACACTTTTTAAAATTGATAGGATTTGCTCTTTCCAAACAAACATCATGCTCTTAAAAAAGGCCTTTTTTTTTAAATCAAATGTGACCACATCAAAACCGACATGATTTAAAAATTCAATATGCCTCATAAGCTGAATTCGTTTAGACCTAAAAAAGGGGACCATAATTATTTTTATATTAAATTTTTTATCATTAGAAAAATAAATCTGACCGTTATGCGGCAAGCTTGTTTGGCTCATAAATTATACGAAGAAAAAATAATCTGATTAGAGATCTCATTTTTGCTTCCCGTTTCAGACCTGAAGTGCTGAGTCAAATAACCCCCAATTTCTTTAACGGTTACCGATAAGCCTTGAGCCACTTGTTTGCTTTTAATTTGAGACAGTAAGTATTTGATCCGCTGGTCCCAGTAGTCTTTTGGCACATGCTGATTGATCCCTTGATCTGCCAATATAACCGCCCGATGCTCCCAAAGGCTTATAAAAATTAACACACTTGATTGCCCCTTGGTGGAGTGAAGATTTAGCCTGTAAAATTCGGATAGGGCTTTTTTGTAAACGGACTCTTGCTCGAAGTTATCAGGTGTTATCAATCTTAAAAAGGGAAATCGATTAAAAAAGGAGTAAGCCATAACAGCTAAAAACGACGAAATCAAAAGCCCAAAAATAAGCTCAACCTGATAGTGTGAGGCCAAAAATAAATAAATTGAAAATGACAGTACCATAACCCACTGAGAAAACCAAAATCGAATGGGTAACAATGAGGTAGATCTTTCACAGATAGCTATTTTAATTTCGCCAAAAGTTAGCTTTTCAACTTCGGCAATATCTGATTCTACCTGCTTAATCTGATCTTCTGTTACTAAAGAATTTGCCCAATTGGGGTAACTCATTAAAACTTGACCTCGGGAGCCGTTTGTACTTTTTCTTTTTCGCCTTCAGCAAGATCCCATTGCGGCATTTTTTCAAAATGAAAAAATACTTGATTTGTTAAACTTGTCGGAAAAACGGTTACCAAATTGTTAAATTCTTTGATTGATTCGATCAATCTTTGTCTTGCTACTGTAATCCGATTTTCAGTGCCTTCTAGTTGGGCCTGCAAATCTCTGAACTGCGTATCAGCTTTAAGCTGGGGATAATTTTCGGTAACCATCATAAGTCGACCTAAGGCTTGCGACAGCTCCCCTTGAGCCTTTTGAAATTTTGATAAATCTTCGGGGTTAAGTCGATCTGGATTTACTTTTATTTGCGTGGCACTCGCTCTTGCCTGAACAACGGCTTCGAGGGTTTGACTTTCGTGCTGGGCATAACCTTTAACTGTACTAACCAAATTCGGAATCAAATCAGATCTTCTTTTGTATTGATTGGTTATCTCGGCCAAACTGGCTTCAACCTGATTTTTTTGCTGGGGAATGGACTGCACTCCACAAGAAGAAATCAACAATAAAGCTAAACCAAATAAAATATTGTTTGGTTTTATAATGTTTAACATAGAAACCCCCGCAAATGTGTTACTTAATTAAATTAGGTTACTTAACTCAGAGTGATTATAATCCTTTAAATTATGACCTGTCATGGCACAAGGTCTCTCTAATACAGTTTTTTTATCCAATTTAGATCTTTTTCAGGCCAATCAACTTCGAAATTATGCATTTGACCTGTCACCGGATGAATAAAGCCTAATTCGCTGGCATGTAAAAATATACGTTCTAAATCGACTTCATCTTTTAAATAGTTATTTTGGGCTTTATAAAGCGCATCGCCCAAAATAGGATGGCCCATTTCGCTTAAGTGAATACGAATTTGATGAGTTCTCCCCGTTTCTAATTTCAATTTAACATAGGTTAATTTTTTAGGAGACTCCCATAGTTTTTGATAGTGGGTAACGGCCCATTTACCTGGCAAATCTAGCCCCTGAATTTCAATAATTTTTTTATAACTATCTAACAGGCTTGCATATTTTTTTCTATCTTTGGGATGTCTTGCCAAATAGGACTTCACAACACCTTTTGAACTTTTCAATAGTCCCTCAACCAATGCATAATAAATTCGGTGCACCGTGCGCTTTTGAAACTGCATAGCCAATGACTGATGGGCTAAATTTGTTTTAGCCATCACAATAAGCCCACTGGTTTGTTTATCTAAACGATGCACAACTCCTGGCCTATCAGGGGCGCTCCCCTCAGAAAGTAACTTAGAATGATAAAGCACTCGGTGTACTAAGCTATCATCCCAGTGCCCTAAAGAGGGATGAACAACCAAACCAGAAGGCTTATTGATTACAATTAAATGTTCATCTTCAAAAAAGATATCAAGTGGCCCCTCTTTAGGAACAAGCTCTGATAAAATATTTTGAATATGAACTTCAAATTTGTCACCCAATACGACGCGATAAGAGGGCTTATCAATTTTTTTATTATTTTGTGTTACCCAGCCACGCTCAATAAATAGCAAAACCTGAGATCGCGAACCTAGTTCAGGTTTTAATCCAAGCCACTTATCCAATCGCAAATTGACATCTGCGGGATCTACAACTTCAAAGACTAGAATTTTTTGATCGTCCACAAACCCTCTGAAATGTCTTCATATATTGCGAGGCCACAACGTCTTCATTTAACCCCAGGGCTCTGGCGATTTGCACAATATAGCCTCTTACAAAGACGGGGGCTGGCAATTCGGAGGGTTCCATTTTTTCAACAGCCAAAATGTAAAATGGATTGATCTTGGTAAACTGACTTAACCTTTCAATGGTAACATTTTTATATTCTCTGACCTGTTTAAGCAGGGGGCCATCCCAAGCGGTTGAAGCATTCTCGTAGACCTGCTCTAGATCGGGATCTTTAATGTAATCTAATTTAAACACCAATGGCGCATCAACCTTTGCCGAAAAATGAGAGGAGTCATGATTTGTTAATTTCTGATTTCCCGCCCGAACTTGATTTTGATTTTGAACTTGGCTTTGAGCTTGATTTTGGACTTGGTATTGAGCTTGATTTTGAACTTGATTTTTTGTCTGCACTTGGGCTTCAGTCTTGGGTAGCATGCGTCCTGCTACTGGGGACACCGAAAGGTCTAGGGCCATAGGTTCTGATAGTGAATTTAAATTATATTTTTCGTTATAAATTCGTCTGAGTGTTGGATTACCTAAAATTGCATAGGCCTCATCTAAAAGCTCCATAAGGGCGCGCTGATCTTCGGAGCTAAAGCTTTCGGGATGGGTTACCTCGGCTGATCCATATAATTTTTTTAGATCTTGGTAACGAGCTATAATCTGCTCTTTGGTCGAAGCGGGGGATAAGTCAAAAATCTCATAATAATTTATTTTTTCTTCTGTCATCATGATAAAATCATATCAAGGTCTAGCCAAATGATGAGCAAAAAATGAATTACCAGACTTAAAACCAGCTTAATTTAGGCTGGCCGATGATGCGGCGCAGCTCTGGCTGTAGGGTTAACTTTTTTGATATGTGATGAGCAACGGCACAAAAAGTAACTTATGGGACTAAGCAGGCTGCTTGGTGTCCCCAAAAAGTTCAGAAGCTGTACGAGTCGTACCTAATCGACGCTCTTTAGCCTTACGGCTTTTACCCATGCCTTTATCTCGACGTTGACGTTTGCTTTCAGTTGCTTTTGTTTTTGAAGCCATTTTTATTACTCCCTCAATTTTGAAACATACTGGCTACCAAACCGGAAGAGATAAGTCAACCCAGTGACTTAATTGATCGGGATGCCCCATTTCGGGAACATAAGCATAATTCAGATTCAATCTTGGTCCAACAAATCCAAAACCCACCTGTCCCGAGCTTTGATCTCCCTTTAATCGCCCACCCCACCTGAGCACAAACCATCGATTTAAGTAAGCTTCGGCCCCTGCATAAAATTCAGCTAAATTGTCTGCGCCCTGTGAATCATTAAATAACCCCTGACTGACCCCAGCCCTTAAACGAAGCAAATGACTTAATATATAAGAGGTTCCTATTTCTGTTTTTTGAAATGAGTTTTTTACCCCTCTTAATTCATCGGTAACAAAGCCAATCGAAAAATCACTGGTAACAAAATACACAGTCCCCAATTGAAGATACCCTGAATGCACCGATTCAAGCTGACGTTTATCAGTTGCAACCAGGTAACCAAAACCCCATCCCCAAAAAAGCTTTTTATTTTGCTCATCAGCTACATATCCAAAATTAAGTAATCCATTTTGATATTCAAAAACGCCTTTAGCATCTTCAATCTTTTGGTAGTGAAGACCTGAGGCAAATAAGGTTTCAGGAGTGTTGTCTGTAATAGATACCAAATAACTTTTACGGCCCAAATAAGTTTCTCTTTTTTCGTTAGAAGAAAAGTCAATGCCATCTTCAGACCCCGAAGCCCCTGTAAGCCGAATTCGATAGCCCAAAATAGCCCCAATAAAAGCCGGGTTTAGCGCTCCCGCTTCGGAGTCTTCAAGTACAGAAGCTCCCGAACCCCCTGTCGCCATTGATACAGCGCCCTCAAAGGCCCCATGGGCTAGAGCGGGTAACAGTAATAAAACGACTTGAGTAAGCCCTTTAAGATTAAATATGAGTTTTATGATTGAAGGCCATCTTAGCCAATCCGTTATTAACTGATCTGTTAATAACTGATCCATTAATTTATAACCATAAGACCAGCCATAAGACCAACCATAAGACAACCGAGAGACAAGACGAATTTTAATAGCTTGAGATAATTTCATATCCATAAAGACTAAAAGACGATTGAATCGGGGGCAATAGACATTTTTAAAAATTTAATATGACTTAATATATGCATAGCCTTAATTACTTAGAAAATGGTTCTGTTCCCTCTTCTAAGATATCTAAATATCTTCGATAAAGATAAATCTTATCCCGCTTTTTTCCGGAAATCTCTTCGAGTACACCTATAGATTTTAGATGATTTAAAGCACTTCTTGCTGTCGGCGCTGTCATTTTTAATTCTTTTGCCAGCAATAAAACTGTCACCCGCGGTAACCGCTTCATATACTCATGGGCTTGTTCGCATGAAAATCTAGCACGCCCCAAATGAGATATCTTATTTAGATCCTGAGAAAAAAGATCGTTAATTTTTTGGGCTGTTTGAATGGCCTGTTGTGAGGTTTGATAAACCCCAACCAAAAAAAATTCTAGCCAAGTCTCCCAAGATCCAGATTCTCGTACCTCTTGCAGAAGCTTAAAATAGGAAGAACGATTTTTTTTGAAATAATGACTTAAATATAAAATGGGGGCATCAAGTATATCATTCGAACAAAGAAGCAAAGTTATTAATAGCCTTCCAAGCCTGCCGTTACCATCTAAAAATGGATGTATTGTTTCAAACTGAACATGGGTAACTCCCGCAATAATTAACACAGGCAAATCTTTATTATAAAAAAAGGTTTCAAGGTTACCAAGACAGTCGTCCAAATGCTCAACGGGAGGGGGAACAAAATGAGCATTCCCTGGCCTTGTTCCACCAATCCAATTTTGTGATCTCCTAAATTCTCCGGGTAACTGAGCTGCCCCCCTGCCTCCAGAAAGCAATAGGGAATGAATTTCTTTAACAAGCCTAAGTGATAATGGAAAATCATTTTTTAAACGTTCTAATCCGTAGCTTATAGCCCTCACATAATTAGATACCTCTTCTACATCTTCAAGAGAAATATCGGTTTTTTGATTATGCTCAAACAACATCAGATCTGAAAATGAGCTTTGAGCCCCCTCAATTTGACTTGAAAGTAAGGCTTCTTTTCGTACATACATATAAATAAACAAGGCTGTATTCGGAATACTTTTATGAATACTATTTAGCTCAGCCAAGGCTAAGGTTGCTTTTTCTAGAAGGGGATAGAGTAACGTTAAATTGATAGGTGGCTTAGGAGGCAGCAGAGGCGGGACATAGGCTTTATATGACTCACCTGTAACTTTTTTTGTAATATATTTTCCAATTCGTTGTTTCATAAATTAAATTTGTAAGCTGTAAATTTTAATTTTATTTTTATATTTATATTTTTCAGACCTCTCTCATAACTTTTCTTTTGCCAGCTTTGCTAAGAAATTATATTGTATTATCTTTTCTTAGTCAATCAAAGCGATGGCAGATAAATAATTATTTTGTTTTTTGGAAGCTAGAGCGAATAAAAATCATTTGGACTGTCAATTATTCAAAAGTACGATGAGAAGTATTAAAAATTTGGAGAGTTTGAATGCTAAAAAATTTTTCAATGCATTCTTTTATTAAAGCTCAACTCGAGTTGGGAGCGGAGCTAAAACGAGTCAATTTGCCGCTTTCTACATCAAAATGGTTACATATAATACATTTTTCAATGCCAAATTTAAACCATGGATTTTATGGTTTGGGAGCTGATTCAGTCGAAGAGCTAGCCTATATAAAGGCGATCGTTGAGTATTTTGAAAGAATGGCTTTTTTTGAAATTGGTATTAAGCTGAGCTTTGATTCAACGAGTGGGATTGCTGGCCATAGGATGACTTATTTTGCAAAAAGAAATGCAATTTCAGAGTTGTATGAAAGAGACTCTTTTTTGCTTCATTGGTATAGTCAAACTCCTTTTTTAAAAGTTAAGACTGATATTAAATTTTTAGAAATGACTTTTGCCGAGCTGGTGGCTCAAAAAGTTAAGCCTTTATTTTTTAAAACTTTTCTAGGGCATCAAGAAACTTATGTGTGTTTTCTAATAAATAAGGAAACAGGAGGGTTTGCTATTGGCTTATCTTCAGGAAAAACACATTCAGAAAATATGAAAAAATCATTTTCTGAAGCGTTAATAAATTATTTTTTAGGCAATCAAGGTAAAACAAAAGAAGAACTTTTAAATAATTTAGAAAGTGAAGGCCTGAGCTCACTAAAAAATCATCGCACTTACTGGCTCCATTACAAGCTAATACCTGAATGGATTTTGAAACAATCGCATGCTCATAGACTAGAAATCAATAAGATAAAACCAATTATCAAAAATCATTTTAGTGCGTCTTATGGTCCAATAAAAGTCGAAGGTATTCAGCTTTCTGAAATTTTTACTTTGAGTTTAGGACATCCTAATAATAACGATTGGAAACTATTGACGCAAAGAATAAAATATTTTAAACAGCCATTCAATGAATTCGTAATGAATCCCCATCCGATTCCATGAGGTTAGGTATGAAAAACAAAATAATTATTTTTTTTATAACAAGTTTATCACTAATAGATCGATCTTTGAGTTCAGAATTTTTTTTAAATGACTTAAAAAAGAATACTTCTGCCGAGTCACTCGATAGTATTGGTGATGGTGGTGCGACATGCTATTCTCCTGCGGCTAAAGATCTAGATGAAAAAATTTTAGATATTAAAAATGATTTAAGACACTCGAATGCTTTTGATAAAATTTATTTTAGTGAGAGGCTTGTTGATCTCCTTAATGAAATCCAAGGTGAATAAAATTTATTTTTTTATATTTTTTAGTTTTTTTTCAATATTTGAGGTTGAGGCGAAAATGAGTGAAAGGCAGTTAAGAGTTAAATTATCATACCGTCTTCCTGTCGACCCTCTAGAAATTCGATCGATGGCTGACTATGATTTAGCACTACTTTTAACAGATACCTGGTTTGACTATGATGAGTCTCGAAAAGCAAAAGAAAATTTAATTAGTAACTGGTCTTTTAATCCCGAAAATGGGAGTTATTTATTTAGAGTTAATATTAATAAAAAGTGGTCTAATGGAGATCTGTTAACTTCACAAGATCTTGTGTGGAACTTACGCAGATCCATTAAGCTTAATACTCAATTCGGCAAGGCTATTTCATCTATAATTGACGTTGATAGTATAAAAACACCTGACAAAAATTCAATTATAATAAGAACTAAAGACAATAAACCATCTGAAACATTTTTTCAAAGAATGGGTGGACAGCCTTTAGCCATTGTTCATATCAGTGATGTTAATCCCAATACCCTTAAATTAATTTCTAATAAAGTTACCATTGGCCCATATGTTCTGAGAGAAAATAACCCAATTGAGATTAGACTTGAAAAAAATAATTATTTTAACTCTGAAAACAAACAAGCACCAAAAGAAATAAGTATTAAGCAGGCTGATCGACTTTTTAACATTGATGATTTTTTAAATAAAAAAACATGGGAAAATATTATTCAAGTTAATTCGTTTTTATTACCAGAGACCGAAAAGTTATTCAAAATTAAAAAATTGTCATTTTGGACTAGGGGCCATGATAGAGTTTCACTTTTAAAACCAATGAGTAAAAACAACCTATCGCTAACAAAAGCTCTTCTGATAGAAATAAGTAACCAATTAGATGGTATAAAATTTGAAAATCTGCCACTCAATGTTAAAAGAGCAACAAGTTTACAGCCTATCGGTTACCCTCTTTTTGATACGATAAAGCCCAAAAAGAATAAATCAAAATACAATAAAAATATAAAAATACTAACCCCAATTGCCCAATCAAATGAATATCAAAAAAAACTACTTCAACCCATTTTTGAAGCGCTCAATGTGAAAGTAACATGGGATTTTAAAACTAAATCCGAATTTGGCGAGTTTTTTTTAATGGCTGATCAACATGATCTAGCTCTTTTTGACTTTGGTGTGGCGGATCCCGAACTGTCAACCTGGATCGGAATAGTAACAACTAATAAGTTTATACATCTAGATTCGGGAGATTATGAAAAATTTCAGGAGATTTCTAAACTGTCAGATACTCCTGAGTCTGTAGCAAAATATAAAGACCTTTTAAGAAAATCTTATGATCTTGGCAATTACGTTCCTCTTTTTCATTTTTCAACTTTATCTATTGGTCATGAAAATATAGATTTTAAAGCAATTAAGGAATTAGATGAAACGGTTAACTACTCTAAAATCAATATTAAGTAGTCCTTTATTTCGCAAGAGTATTATAACAGGTTTTTCATTTTGGGTAACCTTAATAATCCCTTTATATTTTATTTTTTGGGTATTTATTAATTGGTATGAAGAATCAAAAAATGAAGAGTTAAAAGAAGCTAATGAGCAAATATTAGCAAATGTTTTTTCAGCTCAAGCGCGATATGGAGATTTTGTTAATGCAAGAGGCTTTGTTTTAGAGAAAGCCAAACCAATGGGCCTTAAATCGATCACAATTTGTAATGGTGATATTGAGGTGCTACCAGAATTTGATAAATCAAAATGTTCTCCACGTTCAAAATATGTTGAAATAGACATTAATGATTTAAAATTACAACTCGTATTTCACTGGAGCAAGAGTAGTTTAAGTAAAAATATTGTTTATTTAATTGCATTTGGAATATCTATATTGATTTCAGCATTTTTTATTTTTTTATCCGTAGTAATTTCCTACATAAATACAGTTAAAAGTCTTAAAATATTTAGTAGTGAGCTTTCTGAATTGGCTGCATCAGATAGAATTCCTGAATTTCCCTCGCTACCTGAAGTCGTATCAGTTGTTGAAGCCATTAAAAATTTAAAAGAAAAGATTTTATTGGTTAACGAAGAAAACTTCAAGATGAAAGCTAAAAGTGTTTTTTCTGATTTGGCTAAGCAGGTATCCCACGATATTCGTTCCCCTTTATCTGCTTTGGGTGTTATTTTAGATCAAATTAATAATATCAAAGAAGAACACAGA
This sequence comes from Bdellovibrio sp., assembly GCA_020720425.1. GTDB lineage: Bacteria > Bdellovibrionota > Bdellovibrionia > Bdellovibrionales > Bdellovibrionaceae > DYOP01. The sequence goes on from DYOP01000018.1 coordinate 37,399, forward strand.
GTTATTGTTAGAAATGCAGTATATCGAATTAGCGATATAGCTAACACTCTTTTGCAACAAGCCAAGCAACAGGAT
>DYOP01000019.1:0-19349 GCA_020720425.1 Bdellovibrio sp.
GTAACCGCGGTGGAACATCTGCCTCAAACTATTATACAACCGCCGATTTTACCCCCACCTGCGATGGGGCAACGGATACTCTTACTAAGAGTTGGAATGATGGAAGTAATAACTGGTTTGATATCGCAGCTATTACCAATTACACAGCAACAGCTGGTACAGGCCACGGGACCATTAATACCGATGCCAACTATGGCAGCTCAAACACAGCAGCCATTGTGGCCATTACAGCTACTGCAGAAGGTGGTTACCATGCGGCGGCCCGTTATTGTGATAAGCTAAGCTATGGTGGTTATACAGACTGGTATTTACCCAACCGCTATGAGCTAAATTTATTTTATACTAATAAAGCAAGTATCCCTGATTTAGATACAAGTGGCAACTGGTATTGGTCCTCGTCCGAGTATGATAGTTACTACGTTTGGACTCAGAGACTGTCTGACGGGGACCAGAGCTGCTACTTCAAGAACTATGTGTACCGGGTTCGCTGTGTCAGGAGGTTTTGATTGTTTCTCGGCATTTTACGGTAACTTATTTAAAATAATAGATGAGGCGGAGGGAGGCTTAATTTTTCTCTTAAAAATGAGTTATGCGCGCAAGCCGAACTCCATCTGGCCTCAAAGAGGCCAGGGGGGGAGGCTGAGCACATCTGTCCGAATTTTTAAGAGAAGAAAATTAAGCCGAACCGTCGCCGTTGTTACTAAAAAATTAAAGCAAAAGACCAGTTAGTAGCAAGGCCGCAATCGAAAAGTAAATAACAATGCCAGTAACATCAACTAAAGTAGCAACAAAGGGAGCGCTGGCCGTTGCCGGATCAAGTTTAAACTTTTTTAGAACAAAGGGTAACATGCTACCGGTCAGCGTGCCCCATAAAACAATGCCAAGTACGCTTAGGCCCACGGTTGCGGCAATTAAAGCATAATGCTGGCCGTATAAAATATCTCGTGTGGGCCATAGCATGATGCGAAGGGCTCCGATGCTACCCAAGATAATGCCTAGGCCAAGGCCAGCCATAATTTCGCGTAAAAAAACGCGCCACCAGTCTTTAATTCTGAGTTCACCTAGGGCCATAGCTCTAATAATTAAAGTCGAGGCTTGAGAGCCCGAGTTACCGCCACTTGAAATAATGAGCGGGATAAAAAGGGCTAAGACAACGGCTTTTTCGATTTCGGCATGAAAGTAACCCATGGCAGAGGCAGTAAACATTTCGGAGAAAAATAAAATAATTAGCCAGCTGGCTCGTTTTTTTATGAGTTCGAGAAGGCCTGTTTTCATGTAGGGTAGTTCTAAGGATTCGACGGCACCATATTTTTGAAAATCCTCGGTGGCTTCTTCGCTTAGTACGCTTGCGATATCATCGAAGGTAACAATCCCTTTCATGTGTCCCCATTCGTCAACAACAGGCAAAGCCATCACTTGGTTGTGCGAAAATACTTTGGCGACTTCTTCTTGGTCAAGGCCGATGGGGATGGTAACAAGGTCGGTTTTCATGATGTCGCTGATTTTTTTATGGGATTGAGCTAAAAATAAGTCTCGAAAAGAGGTTACGCCAATAAGCCGGTTATCGGGTTCAAGAACATAGGCGTAATAGAAGGTTTCAACGGATGTGCGGGCTTGGATGCGAAGATAGGTGATGGCTTCATCGACGTTCATATCGGGGCGAAGCCTGATAAATTGAGAGTTCATAAGGCCACCGGCCACATCGTCAGAAAAGGCAAGTAGGGCCCAGACCTCTCTGCGGGTTTGGTTGTCAAGCAGGTCTAAAATTTCGTCACGGCTTTCGGGCCCGAGTTCTTGGATAAGATCGGCCACATCATCGGGGGCCAGAAGTCTAACCCAAGAACGTTTTTCTTTGTGCGAGATTTCTAAAATAAGATCAGCTTGTTCGTGGGCTGAAAGGTTTAAAAAAAGTTCTTCGGCTTCGGTGCGATCAAGAGCTGAGAAAGATTTTTTCTTTTCAAAAGAGCTCATGGCGGGCCAGCAATGGATTAAATCAGAAAATGGGTCAGAATCATTGGGTAAATCTTCTAAAGGAGCTTCGTCGGATTTTTCTTGTTCTGGATTGGGAGCTTGTGGTGGGGGAGATTCGCTCCCCGTTGCGCTTTGAATAGAGTTAATATCTTTTTGAATATCAAAATGATCTTGAATGGTGGAGTCAGTATCAATTGGGCCAGCTTCGTTAAATAAGGGGGTTTTGTTTTTGATATCGCTCAAAGTTGGCTCCTAAATTGTGGTAACACTTGGTCGGGTGTGCCAATCATTTTGACTTGTCCCTGATCTAACCAGATTACGTGTGTACAGGATAGTAGGGTACTGAGCCTGTGAGCAACAATGATTTGAGTGCGGTCTTTGAGCTCTTGGTTTAAGATTTTAACAATTAGGTTTTCGGTCGTGGGGTCAATATTTGAAGTGGCTTCGTCCATAACAATAAATGGTCGGTCTTGCACTAAAACTCGGGCCAGTTGTAAAAGTTGACGTTCGCCCGCAGAATAGTTTTTGCCTTTTTCAGCAATGGGCCTATCCAGTTGTTGAGCCCATTCGGGTCTTTGAATTAAATTTAAAATTTGGCTTACTCGCTCAGGGCCGGCTTGGTTTAAGGGATCAATATTTTCAAGTAAGCTCCCTCTAAAAAATTGTGGATCTTGGGGGATATATGAAAACAGCCTACGGGCTTGCTCAAGAGTATGATTTTGATAAATGTACGATTGGTTACTATTAATTTTTTCGGTGTTAACATGAGGCTGTGGGCCCGATAAGGGTAACACAAAATTATGAATATAAATATTTCCTTTTTCTATGGGGTAGAGTTGAAATAAACATTGGATTAAAGTTGATTTACCAGCCCCTGTGCGGCCAATTATGCCTACTTTGGCGTTTGAACTCGGAATGGTTAAGTTAATTCCTTTTAAAATCCAAGGGCCTTGATTGTGATACCTAAACCAAAGATCTTTAATTTGTAAATCGTGCTCAGTCGTCGTTGGCCTTTTTTCTACCCGTAACGAACCTACGAGATCCCTTTTCTCGGAGTCACGATCAGGGCGGGGAGTTAAATCTGAATCGTGTTGATGGGGGGTCGGAAATTTGCAAAGGCTTGGAAGCACTGTGCCTGGCTCAATAGGTAAATACAGATATTCATTAAGTCTTTCTAAGCCCACAATAGCCTCTTCAAATTGAGCGAGCCATTCAAAAAACATTTGAACGGTGTTACCTGAAAGGGCCACAAGCCCAAAGGCAATACCTAAATCTCCAATGGTGAGGATATTGTGATTAAGCCCCCACCAACCAAAAAGCGCCATAGATAAGTATAGTAAAAAAGCTAAAAAATTAAGGCTGGCAATAAATTGAGTCATACGTCCAACGGTTTTAATTTTTTGCAAAATATAATCCCGGTCAAGTCTTTCAAATCGAGTTATAAAAGAGGGCTCTTTGTTGAAAATGCGAATCGACGTGGCGCCATTTAAACTTTCTACAAAATGCGAGATGCCCGGAGATCTAGCTTGCGAAAGGGTTTGACGGTTTTTTCGTAATGAACTTTTAAAGTGTTTATAAATCAATGAGTGTAAAACAATCGAAGCTACTAAAAATGGTAAAAACCGGGGGTTGGCGGTGGTTAAAAAAACCAGCATCCAAGTGAGATCAAAAATAATAGATAAAAACTCGGCTAGTGGGCCCCCAAAAAGGCGAAACACGTTACCGTAGTCACTTGAAAATCGGGTGATGATGCGACCACTTGAGTTTTGATCAAAAAAAGAGCTTGGGTAACGCGAAGTTCGATAGGTCATTTCGTCATAAATTGAGCTAATCATAAGCGCATTAAGATCAGAAAAACCAATTCGGTAAATCCATGTTGAAAGAAAACCAATACCGCTTGCTGATAGTAAAAATAAAATAAACTGATCCGAGCTTTGCAGGCTATAGCTAAAAGCAACAAAAGGGTGCCCTGATGTTAAAAAATCAACCCACCCCCCTAAAACATTGCTGCTACCAATTAATAGACCTCGGCTTAAAAAACCAATCAGCGAAAAAAAAATAATTAAAATAAGGCGTCCTTTAAGGGCCCAGTATAAAGTTTTAATCATATAAGCTCCGAAGTTGAGGCAGCCAAGGTTTGCTGCTGAGCTTGCTTTTGATCTTGATCTTTAAGTTTTTCTAAAAAAGAGATAAAAAAAGTATCGCTTTGCGAAAGCTCTTGATAGGCCCCAAAAGCTTTAATTTGCCCGTGATCAAGATAAATGACTTTATCAGCCCTTGGTAACAGGGCATAGCGGGCTGTAACCAAGATTAAAATTTTATTTTGAAATCGGTCTTTAAAAAAATCGTCTATGAGGGCTCGCTCTGTATTGACATCAACGGCGCTTAAACAGTCATCAAAAAGAGCCAAGGGGGTATCTCTAAAAAGAGCTCTGGCTAGGCTAATGCGTTGTTTTTGCCCGCCTGAAAGGTTAATCCCTCGCTCGCCCACACGGGTGTTAAGCCCGTCGGGTAACCCCTCTTTATGAGTTTCAAATTGAACTAGGGGTAAATGGTTACTTAAGGAGGGGTCACAGTTAGAGGGGGTGTCATACTCGAGCATTAAATTGTCTCTCAGGCTTGAGGACATTAAAAAGCCATCTTGTGGTATATAAACAAAAAAATGTTTCCATTGGTTTCGAGGTATTTTTAGTAAATCAAAACTTCCAATTTGATACTCATCAAACTGAGCTTCGGTTTCGCCCATAATGGATAAAAGGAGTAAAGATTTGCCAGCTCCTACAGGGCCAATTAGGGCAATAAGCTGACCTGAAGTTAAATTAAGGTTTATTGAGTTTAAAATAGGTTTATCTTTTATTGTAAGTCTTAAATTTTTAATAGTTACTGATGGCGAAGGCGTAGCGTTGCAAGCAATTTTTTTTATAAGAGCTTCGGAGCTATCTTCGGAAGGCTCGAAAAATTTATTTGTGTTTTGGTGTAAATCCGAATCTGAATGAGAATTTGACTGAGACTGTGGATGCGGAGGTTTTATGTGGGAATGACCTAAAGTAAAAGCAGATGAAAGTCTTTCAAGCGAAGTCCAAGCATCAAATAAAAAAGTAAAAAACCAGGGAAGCTGTCTAAAAGAGCGATTTAAAAAAACAGTGACAAGCCAAAAAACAGCTAAAACGTTACCCGGGGCCAATTGTGAGGGGTTAAGGCTGAGCGTCCATAAAATAAAACTTGTAAAGCCAAAGGTTATGGTAGAAGAAAGGGCATTCATGGTTTGGCCGTTATTAAGCATTTGAATGCGATTAAATGTTTCGCGCTTACGGGCTTGGATAATTCGATTTTCAGTCCACTCAAGCCAGCCAAAAATACGCAGAGCTTTAATATTAAAGATCCATTCGCTTACAAGCCCGATGCGATCGGCAGCGAGATGTTTAAATTTGTAAAAAAAACCACTTTGCCTGTAGGCTAAAAAAAAATTAATTAAAACAAATACAAAAAATACGGGTAACAGATAAAAAGCCGGAACATTTAAAAACTGGATCAAAACCCAAGGGGTTAAGATAAGGGGAAATAAAATATTTAAGCCCTGAGGTAGGCTTTGCTCAAGTAAAATTGTGGTGCTTTGGATGTCGGTGGCATAGTTGGCAATTAATTCGCCTGAGCTTTTATTTTCGTAGTCAACGGGACGAAGTTTTAAAATATGAGCATATAAACTTTTTGAAAGTTCGTGATTAGTTAAGCTGGCCTCTTTGGTGCATAAATAAGTAAGGCCCTGGTATAGCCATAAACTTGTAAGTAAACTCAGTCCACTTAGAATAAGCCAAATTGATAAATGCCATTGGGGTAAGAGTGATTCAAATAGGGCATTTGAATTATGTGTTAATTGGTCAACAAAGACTTTTTGTAATAGGGGTGTACTAATTCCAAATACAGCGACCCAAAAAGCAATGATAACCAAAAAAAGTTTTTGGTTTTTGCGAAAAGTAAAAATCCATATAATAAGTTGTTTTGGCGATTGAAACGACATGAGTAAGCCTAGACTAAAGGAGCAATTCAAATGGGGCAAGAAAGCATTTTGATATCATGAGAAAATAAGATTAAAATATGTCAAATATGAGTCAGTATTCACGCCGAGAACTTTTAAAATTATCCTTAGCTCTAGCGGGGCAAAGCCTTATTACGGGCTGCTCAACTTTAGATCATTTGTTTTTAGGTGAAAGTTCTGATTTAAGCTCAAAAGTCGTTATTATTGGTGGGGGATTAACGGGCTTAGCTTGCGCCTATTATTTAAAAGAAAATAATATTCCTTGGGTGTTATTTGAGGCTTCGCCTGAACTGGGAGGGCAAATCAAATCGGTCCATTCGATTTTAGGGCCCAGAACATGGGGAGAGCTGGGTGGGCAGTGGTTTTATAATCAAGACTCCAAGTTAGCGTTACTGGCTAAAAAGTTATTTTTAAAATCACAAAGCTGGGAATATACCTGCCGCTATGAGGCGCTTTTAGCCCAAGATAAAAAATTAGAGGCTTATTTTAGTAAGGCGGTTAAAGAATCAAGTTTGTTACAAAATCCTGTTAGTTTAAGCCAGTGGGGGCAGCTGCAAAAATGGGATGAGCCCTTTCTCGAAGCCCTCGACGCATGGGCGTATTTTTATTTTGGGTTACCAGCGACCCATGTGCAAGCCTCTTTGTTTAAGCAAATGGTTAACTCTAAGGGCAAACAAAAGAGAAATCATTTGACCATTAATGGGGGAATGCAAAAACTCACTCGGTCGCTTGAGGGTTCAGTATTTGGCCCTTTAGGCAACGAGAGTCTTAAATTATATCATGAGCTGATTGAAGTTAGCCCCTCAGGGCTTGATAAATGGGAGTTAAGGTTTCAAACTCCTGAAGGAAAAAAAAGGTACGTGGCCCAAAATGTGATTGTCACCTTAGCACCGGAACTGCTTAAAAAAAGGGTTTTAGGGCTTGAGTCCCTAGCCCAATTTGATCAAGATCAAATTATTTTAAATGCCGGAGCGGCGAAAGTGTTACCTGTAAAAAGCTTGTATCAGCTTGAAGTAGACAGAAACGTTTCTGACCGAATCTTTTTTGACAAAAATCAAAATTTGCTTTGGGAGCAGGACTTTGTGACTCAAACCGTTTGGGGTGAGCGTCAAAAACTAGCGCAATTGGGTAACTCGTTATCATTTGAGCCGCAAAAATTAGCTCAAAACTTTAATCAAAATCCCATTCTTGCACAAATGGATTGGTCAAAAAACAGTAGAATTAATTTAACTTCACTTGCTTCGGGGTGGGTCGAAATGCGCACTTCAAAATGGTTTTCTCCTTATGAGCCAAGTTATCTGAAGCCCTTTCTGAGCGGGCAAAGTGGGGGACTTAGTCCTATGGAGTACCGAGTTGAATGGGCCTATCAAATTGCTAAAAAAATAAGTCAAAAAGAGGGAATACTAAAATGAGCCAAGAAATAAAAAAAAATCTTATTAAAAACAAATCTGAAAAAAACAAATCTAAAAAGGTCCAAGCTTCTTTAAAAAATCAAAGCCCGCAACTTAAAATACAGGAGATATTAAAAAAAGTAACCCCTTCGCCATGGAAAGATAATTTTTTATCAGATGATGATAAGATTAAAAAAATTAGTTACCATTACCAAGAAATTTTAAAAACCTTAGGGCTTGATCTGAACCATGAAAGTATCAACCAAACCCCTCTGCGAATGGCTAAAATGTACGTGCAAGAACTGTTTAAAGGCTTATCCCCTCAGGCCTTTCCCAAAATGACCCTCATCGAAAATGAAATGCAATATGACCAAATGATTGTGGTTAGTAAAATTAAAGTGATGAGTGTGTGCGAACATCATTTGCAGCCCATTCATGGTCAGGCAACGGTGGCCTATATTCCAAATAAAAAAGTCATAGGGCTATCAAAAATAAATCGGCTTGTGCATTATTTTTCAAGAAGGCCTCAAGTGCAAGAGCGCTTAACAAAACAAATCGCCGATAGTTTGCAGATTATTTTAGATACCGAACATGTCGCGGTAATTATTGAGGCAAAACATTATTGCGTCATTGCCCGTGGGGTCGAAGATCAAGATAGTTTAACAAAAACTTCAGACTTGAGGGGGCATTTTAAAACCATGCCCCAGACCCGGGCCGAATTTTTATCGCAAATTCAAAAGTAACGTAGAGTTATATCCTTAAAAGAAAACTCTTAAGGAAGCACTTACAAATTAAACGCAAGTGTTACTAGGGTCATAAGCTCTAGTCCCTGTGATTTTTCGCTTAAGGCGTTTGTGGTAAGCATTTCTTCAAGTCCAATATGGAGTTGGGGTGAGAGTTCAAATTGAGTCCCTATTTTAATTTGAGGTCCAAAAACAGTATCAGAAACATCGCTGTTTTTAACTAAGATGATACCAAGCCCAGGAGTGATATAAGCGTTTTGTTTGCGGTTATCGTAAAAATAAAGGGGCATTCCCACGCCAAAAATAAGTAACTGGGGTTTGCTAACGGCCGTTTTTTCGGTAGCCATTAAAAAGTAACCCGAAAACCCAGTGCTACCGGATCGGCTTAAATATTCGGCACCTAAATTGATAGCTCCTCGGTCTAAGCCAACAAGTCCTTTAATCTGTCTTTCTGCTATGGCCGAAACATTGCGCGTAACAGGCATAGAATACCCACCCATTTGAGCAAAAGCCTGGGAAAAATAAAAAAAACTAAATAAAAAAACGACAGAATTTAAAAATAAATGTTTTATAGAATTCATTAAATCTCTCCTTGTTATAAAAGACTTCTTTCATAAAGTATTAAACTTGTCCTAATTTTTGGCAACAACAAAACGAATCTCCGTTTCTAATTGATCACTAACAGTCTCAAACACAAAGGCGGTGTAAAGGTAGTGCACGGTTTGTCTAGCAATGCGATGGTGAGTAAATAGTCGCACCGGCTAATTGCAAAAAGGTTTTATAAAAAAAGGTGTTTAATAAGAAAAAGGATTGTCCTATTTTGTTAGGCCTCAAGCGCAAGGACAGCATAATGCTTGCAGAGGCCATGGATGGCCGAGCCTAATAAAATAGGACAATCCTTTTTCTTAATTAAACAAACCTTAAAACAAACCTATTTAAAAAACCCGCATAATATATAAAAAAACTATACAAGGTTTTGCTGATGAGCCAACTCAAAGTAAAGCCCCTGAGTATCTTTGATCAGATCTTCATGACGTCCTTGAGCTACAATGTTACCCTCTTGAAGCACAAAAATCCAATCGGCATTTATGACAGTCGATAGCCTGTGGGCCACAACAAGGCAGGTGTGTTCGAATTTAATGAGGTCAAAGGCAGCTTGCACCAAGGCTTCGCTTTGAGCATCAAGGTTACTTGTGGCCTCGTCTAAAATAAGTAAGGGGGCTTTTTTAAATAAAGCACGTGCTAGGCTGATACGCTGCTTTTCACCGCCCGAAAAGAGCTGGCCCTTTTCTCCCACAAGGGCTTGGTAACCTTGAGATTGTTTTAAAATAAACTCGTGGGCCGAGGCCTGAGCCGCAGCCTGTGGAACTTCATTGATAGGGCGCTGGGTGTTTCCAAGCCAAATATTTTCTTCAAGGCTATCTGAAAATAAAAACACATCTTGATTAACTAGAGCAATGTTTTGGCGTAAAGATTTTAAATCAATATCTGTAAGTAAAATATCATCAAAATAAATTTGACCGGATTGGGGGTCAAAAAAGCGTGGTAACATGTTAATAAGTGTCGATTTGCCTCCGCCGCTGGGGCCAACAAAAGCAACGGTTTGCCCTTTTTTAACTGAAAAACTGATGTTATTTAAAATAGGCCGGTCATGGTAACTAAATTGTATATTTTTAAATGAGAGTTGCGAAAAATTTTTCGGAAAATGAAGGGCCTGAGCCGATTGAGTAAGGGTAGAAGGTGTATCAATAATTGAGTAAAGCCGTTGAGTAGCAACTAAAACTTCTTGAAGTCTGACCACTGACTCTTGAATAACTTTAAGGGGGCGGTTAAGCATAAGTAGGGCTGCTAAGTATGAGGTGAAATCGCCATAAGTGGCCTGACCTTTTTGAATGCTAAAAGCAATACTTACCACCACTCCAATCCCAACAAAAGTAGCCACAAGTTCAGATAGGGGGCTGGCAATTTCGACCCGTGAGTGCATGGTTTTGCGAATTTCATAATAAGTATCAAAAATATTTTTTAATTTATTTTTTGAGTATTCTTCAAGGGTGTAGGATTGAATCATGCGAATGCCATCAAGATTTTCTTTAATAAATTGAGTGATTTTTTCCATTTGCTCTTGGCCTTGGCGTGCGTATTTTGCTACGCTTAAGCTGAGTTTTTTGAGCAACTTAAGTAACAAGGGTAAAATAATAAAAATAGAAAGGGTTAAAGACCAATTTAAGTAAAATAGCCAGCCTAAAAGGGCGACCAACAAAATGGGCTCACGAAGAAGGTCAATCATGTATCTTAAACCATTTTGAATAATCAGCATATCATTAATGATTCGTGAAATCATATGGCCCGTGCCTTGATTTTGTCCAAGATGAAAGGCAGGGGGTAATTCGAGAAGTTTGCTTTGAAGCTGAGATCTTAGGGATTGAACAATTTTTTCGATGGTTATATCGGTAACAAATAGGTGGATATAGCGGGTTATTGCCGCTAATATTGAAAACGATAAAATAATACCCGCATTTTGAAGAAGGTTACTTTGGTCAGAAGCAGACTCGAGCGAATCCATAAGCTTTTTTAAAAGCACCGCAAATTGGGCCGAAATTAAAGAAAGAACGACCCCTGAAAAAAAAATAATCAGAGAAGATTGGATATAAGGCTTAAACTCTTTAAATAAGCGGATAAGTGGATTTTGCAAAAAAAAGGTGCCTTATTATTTAGTGGTCGAAGGGCTTGTGTTATTATTAGCATTGGCATTGGTATCGGCATCGGCCTTTTTGGGGGCTTGGTTTTGGGCTGAATTTTTAAAAAACTCAGAAACTTGCTCGGGAGTTTTTAAAAAATCAATTTTAGTAATATTTAATTGATTTAAATAAATAACAGTTAAAGATTTTTCTTGTTTAGGCCAGGTTGATGTTATTTTACCTTCTCTGTCAAGAGCCATTGAAAAATGGTATTTTCTCATTTTGGGAAGAGCAAATATTTTAGCAATGAGCGAGGGCATTTTAGAAATATCAGAAACAAGTAACCCTTTTTGAGTTGAAAAAGAAATATTTTTATTTTCTTCTAAAATTTTTTGAGCCATTTTAAAAGCATCCATATCGGCAGAAAACAAAACCCAAGGGGTTTCTTGCGTGATAGCCTGAGGCTTGTCATGTTGATCATTAAGCTGAGTTTGTGGAAAATTGTTACCCATGGTCAATTGGGCATTAAGTTTGAGTGAAAATATAAAGATAATAGCTAAAAAAGGTGTAAAAAATAAATTTATAAAGTTTTGGGTTTTGGTAGCTTTTAAGATCATAAAAAGGCTCCTTGTGATTATATCGTCAGAGGGTTATTGAACTAGGGGAGATTGTAGTTAATTCAAATTTTAAAGGCAATCCCCATTGTGTTATTTGGTCCATTTCGCAGAGTCTCAATTAAATTTTGCCGAAAGCGCGACAAACCGTTTTTTAAGGGCGGATTTAAGTTGGGGGTACAAGCTAAGTGTGACTCCTAAAAATACAATAAGGCCCGCAAGCCAGTCAGTTAAATCGGTTTGTCCAGGGGAGAGGGCAAAAACAATTAAAGGGTTAGTTGATACAATCAGGTTAACTACAGCTGTTGGGGCAAGTTCAAAGGCTGTGGTGTATGCTCCATAAGCAATTAATGTATTAAGTCCCAAAAAAAGAAGAATCAATAATTGATTAAAATTAACGTTACCAAGGCTTGCTATATCAGCCATCGGAAATAAAGTGGCGGCGCTAATGCCCCACACATAAAAATTAAGGGCCCAAGTGGATCGCCCTTTTTGCGTTTCGCCTTTTTGAATATAAGCCCAAAAAGTCCAAGCGCAGGCCGCTGATAATACCCATAAGTTACCTAAACTTTGTTGAGGGTTGGAGGCTGAAAATCGAATCAGTTGATGGCGGTAAAATACGGCAAAACCCAAAAGGGCAATGGCTAATCCAAAAATATGCCAAAAATGAATTTTTTCGCGGCCCGTAGCAAAAGTTAATAAAGTAATCAAAATGGGACCCAGTTGAATAAGCATTTGTGCGTTACCGGGCTGGGTTAATTTAAGACCGGTTGCATAGCCAACATAGTTAAAAGAAAGGGCAAGGGCTGCGGGTATCATCCAAAATGATATTTTTTTTAGTTCATGAGTCCAGCCTGGTTTTTTGATATAGAGCCAAACCATTAACATTAAAGACGAAGATAAAAGTCTAAACCAGCTTAAGGTTTGAGGGTCAGAAAAAACAAAGGCAGTTTTTAAAATAAAAGCCAAAAGGGCCCACATAAAAGAGGCTAAAAAGGCAAGCCCAACCCCTTTCCAAAAGCGAGAGTTTTGGCTTGATTGAGTCATTTAAATTAAGCGTACTTTTGAAGTCGCAAAATACGCTCTTCAAGTGGGGGATGGGTTGAAAATAAAGCCATAAGCCCCTTGGGTCTTGAAGAAATTTTAAGAGTAGCTACTGACGAGTCGTCAGGCTCCATTTGGTCGTAAACTTTTTGAAGGCGTTTTAAACCAGCAATCATTTTTTCGCGTCCTGCAAATTGAGCCCCGCCTTTGTCGGCTCTAAATTCGCGGATTCTTGAAAAGTAAGCTACAACAATCGATCCCAAAATGCTAAATAAAATATCTAATACAATGCTCGAAATAAAATAAACCATATGTTGTTTATTTTCGTCAACCTGAGAGGCTAAAAGTCGGGCCACAATTCGGGCAAAAAAGATAACAAATGAGTTAACAACGCCTTGGATAAGAGTCATGGTAACCATATCACCGTTAGCAATATGGGCTACTTCGTGGCCAATTACGCCCTCAACTTCGTCAGGTGTCATTTTGCTCATAAGCCCCGTAGATAAGGCCACTAAAGAATTTGACTTCGAAGGGCCGGTCGCAAAGGCATTAATATCAGGTGATTCGTAAATACCAACTTCGGGCATTTTTGGTAACCCTGCCGAGCGAGAGAGGTTATAAACCATTTGAATAATTTTTTGATGTTCGGAGTTTGAGGTGTTGGGGTCTAGAATTTGAACTCCCATCATCTTTTTTGCCATCCACTTTGATATCAATAAAGATATAAATGAGCCAGCCATGCCCCATACGGCAGAAAATATAATGAGGGAGGCTGTGGTACTGCCATCAAGGCGAATACCCGTAAAGGCCTGAATAAGATTTAAAACAATACTAATGGTGGCAATAACTGCGATATTTGTAAGTAAAAATAAAAAAACTCGTTTAGCTATTTTCATAAATGGACTCCTTTAATAAATTAAACTTAATTAAAAAAAATAACCCCAGCTTATCACTTTTTAATTACAGTAGTTACTGTAGTTACAGTTGTAACTGTTGTTACTTCAGTCCCTAAATTAGAATAAAATTACTATTAACTCTAATCAATAAAACTGATAGTCCCAACTATAACTGTTCTAATTTGAGATTCAAATCAATTTTGTCAATTATGAGATAATAATTATTAATGGGTATTAACTAGGGCAGGCACAGTATTTGGCTGAAATTCAAACTGAATTTGAGATTTGACAATTTTTAACGATACTCGGCCTCCATTAACCAGTTTTCCAAATAAGAGCTCATCAATGAGCGGTTTTTTTACTGACTCATCAATGGTTCTGGCTAAGGGGCGAGCGCCATAGGCGGGTTCATAGCCTTTATTTAAGAGCCATTCGAGCACTTCGGGGGTGGCTTCTAAGTAGACTGATTTTGAATGGAGTTTCATTTTAACTTCGTCTAAGTGCTTTTGAACAACTTTAATAAGTTCTTGGTGAGTTAAATTTTTAAAGCTTACGACCGCATCAAGACGATTTAAAAATTCAGGAGTAAATATTTTTTTTAAAGCTTGTTTAGATAATAATTGGGTCGAGCTAGAGACAATACCAATTTCGCCGCGAGCCACATCTTGGGCGCCTGCGTTACTTGTCATAACTAGTATCACTTGTCTAAAATCGGTTGTTCGGCCTTGAGAGTCGGTTAAACGGCCCGCATCCATGACTTGAAGTAAAATATTATAAATATCAGGATGGGCCTTTTCGATTTCATCAAGTAACACAACCGCATGAGGTTGCCTTTTTACTTTTTCAGTTAGCTGGCCTCCTTCATCGTGCCCGACATACCCCGGGGGGGCGCCAATTAGCCGAGCGACCGTATGTTTTTCGGCATACTCTGACATATCAAAGCGAATTAAAGGTATGCCAAGGCTTGAGGCAAGTTGTTTAGTAACTTCGGTTTTTCCGACCCCTGTAGGTCCCGTAAATAAAAAGCTACCAATAGGTTTTTGATCGTTACCCAGTCCGCTTTTTGCAAATTTAATAGCCGTTACTAAGTGGTCAATCGCCTCATCTTGGCCAAAGACAAGGGCCTGAATTCGAGATTTTAAATTTTTAAGCTGATCTTTTTCGGATAAACCAATACTTGAAATCGGGATTTGGGTCATCGAAGCTACGACCTCTTCGATGGTGGCTGAGGTAATTGCTTGATTTGCTTTATTAGCCAGCTTAACCCGGCTTCCGGCCTCATCTAAAACATCAATGGCTTTATCAGGTAACAGTTTGCCATGAATATATTTAACAGATAAATCTATGGCTGATTCGAGTGCAGCATCTTCATACTGGACAATATGAAAGTGTTCAAATTTTGGGCGAAGGCCTTTTAATATTTCAAGGGTTTCGCTGCGCGAGGGCTCGTTAACATCAACTTTTTGAAATCGTCTAGATAAGGCAGAGTCCTTTTCAAAATATTTGCGATACTCTTCAAAAGTTGTTGAACCTATGCAACTGAGTTCGGCATTGGCAAGGGCAGGCTTTAAAAGATTGGCGGCATCCATCGAGCCTCCGCTCGTAGCTCCTGCGCCGACAAGGGTGTGAATTTCGTCTATAAATAAAATAATATGGGGCCGCTCTTTTACCTCTTGAAGAATTTGTTTTAGGCGCGATTCAAAATCGCCTCTAAATTTTGTCCCCGCGATAAGTGTGCCCATATCAAGGCTATAAATAATTTTATTTTTCATGCTTTCGGGGATAATGGGGAGGGTCGCATCTAAGAGTAATGCTGGTTGTGGTTGATTATGTGTATGCAGTTCTGTTTGAGATTGTTGATCATGAGTGTGTGAGCTGGTGCTGGTGGTGGTCAAGTCATCTGAATTTTTAGATGAATTAGTATTTTGAGATATCGTGGCATTTTGAGTAATTAAAAGAGCCAGCCCTTCAATTAAGGCTGTTTTGCCAACTCCTGGTTCGCCAATTAAAAGGGGGTTGTTTTTTGTTCTTCGGGATAAAATTTGAATCAATCTTTCAATCAGTAAGCTGCGACCAATTAAAGGATCAATTAAACCCTTTATGGCTTTTTGATTTAAGTTAGTCGCATATTTATCTAAAGCTAAATTTTCTTTTTGTTTTTTATTTGAGGGTTGATTTTTGTTACCCGAAAAATCAGAGGAGTTACCGCTTTCTCTACGGGGAGCCTCGTCACTATCGGGGTCATAAGCCTCAGAATCTTCATGAGTTTTATGGTTGCCACCTTCAGAGTCAATTAAATGAGAGGATATTAAGTTTACTGAATCGTCGTGACTAATATATTGGATCACATCAAATTGGGTAACACCTTGGCTGGTTAAGGCAAAAGTGGCATAGCTTTCTGTTTCGTAAAAAAGAGCTACTAAAAAATGACCTTCCGTAATTTTATCTCGGCCTGCGTTTTGAACTTGCTGAGCCGCCCTTTGAATCCAGCGATGACAGGCTAAGGTAAATTCAGGCTTCCAGCTTTCAAGCCCTCCTAAATCATTAATTTGCTCATCAGTTAAAGGTTCTGAGTGTTGACTTAAATATTGACGAAGTTGTTTTTTAAGAGCTGAGACATTAATGTCTAAGTCTTGCAAAATTTCGCTCGTGGCCCCACCTTCGGTTAAACTGAGTAACAGGTGTTCGGTTGTTACATACTCATGACGAAGTTTTTTTGCATTTTCAACGGCATGGGCTAGGCGTCTTTCAAGTTCTCGGCTTATCATGTGTTACTCCGGCTCAACGGTGGCTTTAAGGGGATATTTTTGTAATCTGGCAAACTGCTGAACCTGCATAGCTTTCATTTCGGCAATTTCAAGAATGTAAACACCCGCTACGCCATACCCCTTTTTATGTACATCTAGCATAATTTGCGTAGCCATCGGTTCAGGTTTATTAAAAAACTGGACTAAAATATGGACAACAAAATCCATAGGCGTAAAATCATCGTTATGTATAAGAACTTTATACTTTTTTGGTTCAGTAACCTTAGGGGCTAGGGCTAAATCACCTTGTTCTTGATTTTCATGATCCATATTTAAATTGTGGGGGATTTTATTGGCAAGTCAAGTTTCAAGACCATTATTTGCAGATTTTGTGTTATTGGCCTGCGAGAAAAGAGAATGCAAGATAAGAGAATGCAAGATAAGATTATTACAAATTTGGCAGCTATATAAATTGAGATTATTTAATATTATAAGATTAAATAATCGTTTTAATTACCAAACTAAAATATCATGTTAAAATAATTTATGAAGATAATTAGCAAGGTAATTTATGAAGTTGGTCCATGAGGTTGCGATAAAGCTGTTATCTAAAGATACTTCATGATATTGCCAAATAAATTGCTTTTTGAACTGATATTTGAAATTGCCATATAAAATTGCTATCTAAAATTACTATCTAAGCTGATATTAGAAACTGCTGTTTAAAATTGTTATTTGAAGCTGTTATTGAAGCTCTAATCTGAAACTGTAATGCGAAATTGAACAATAATTCATATAAAAAATAATATACGAAAGTAAAAATAAGTTATGCCATATTAATGCGTTACCTGCATAGGCCAATTAAGGGATTGATCTCGTATGTTAAGTTGAACTATATTTTTGGCATGTTACTAAGGGTGGCCTAAATCCTTTGTGAATTTGATAAAGCGTTTGCATCTGATGGGCTTACTGTCTTTGAGAGTTTTAGATAATTCAATTATAATCGGCCCATCTTCGAGCGTAAAAATAATTTCGGAAAAAATGGCCTTTTATGTGCGCATATACAGGATGCCATCAATGGGCTTAGCACCCCAATTATTCAGTTAATAAACACTTGAAATTTATATTGACTTATCTTAATTTCGGTGTACACTGAAAAAGATGAAACTTTTTACTTTTGATAAAGACAAAGAAGCCAAAAACATTGAAAAGCATGGTTTTTCTTTGTTGGTTGGTGTCGCTGTCTTTTTGGATGAAAAAGCAGTCATTGAGGAAAGCATTAGAAATAATGAAGTTAGAACAACAGCCATAGGCATGACAGAACAAGGTGTTTTATTTGTTGTGTTTATAGAAAAAATTGAAAATGAACTTCGCTTAATTTCAGTGAGAAAAGCCAAAAAAAAAGAAAGGATTAAATATGTCAAAAACAACTTATAAATCAGTTTCAGATAAAAGAAGAGAAGAGTTAAAACAAGTTGCTTTGAACACTCTTAAAAAAGTAGGCAGACCAGCAAAGCCTATTGATGAAAAAGCCGTATCTATACATTTAAAAATAAATCCAAAAACTCTTTCCAGTCTAAAAAAGAAGGCTGAAAAAACGGGAATTCCTTATCAAACCCTTATAAATCAAATACTCAATAAGGCTGCTTGATTTATTAAATATAATTTCCCAACTCCATCGCTTTCACATTCACAAAAATAAGGTTTTTTCTTTCATCAAAGTCATGCCTTATCAGTCATTAAACTTTGCCAAGAAAAGTTGAGTGATTTGGTCATCCATTTTGTGATGTTCCGCTTATCCATTTGTCGTTGTCCCCATGATGACCGGCCCCCCATAACACGAGAGCAAATAATTTCCTGGTTCAGTTGAATAACATATTTTGAAAGTGTTTTGCAAACTCATTTGGTGTCTGCATTTTTAATGATCTGTGTGGGCTTGCCTGGTTGAATAAATTTAAGAGTCACTTGAATTTGATATGACCAAATATCCATGACTTGGCTTATAAACTCAGGCCCATTGTCGCAAACGATTTCTTTAGGTAACCCACGCCCCACCCTGGGCTTATTTTTAATAAATTTAGAGCCTCAACTAAATTTTTAGATCTAATTGATTTTGCCGTTAAAATGAGTAAACACTCATGCGTAAAATCATCGACTAAATTAAAACACCTAAATACTCTACCGTCGGCAAATCGGACTTGCACAAAATCCATTGACCATCTTTCATTTGGTTTGTTCACTATTGGTAACACGAGTTTTAATCGTCTTATCTTGCCTTTATGGGCTCGTTTTTGGATTTGAAGCCCTCTGACTCTCTATAGATGCGGTATATCCTCTTGTGGGTATCAGTAAAGCCTTCTCTTCTCATAAGTACCAGTAACATTCTAAAACCCCATCTCACTCGCTTTTGTGATAACTCTGTCAGCTTGGTTGCCACAGGCTCATCATCACGAGTGCTTTGTGATTTATAGTAAAAAGTTGAACTTTGAAGGCCCACAAGCTTTAATGCCCGATCTTTAGCTAGCTTTTTTATTTCAATTAGATATTGAACAATTTTGCGTCTAGCCTGTGGGCTTACCACTTTTTTGAGTTAATCTCTTTTAGGCACTCAATATCGTAAGCTTGCCTTGAGACTAATCGTTTTAATCGACCGTTCTCCTCTTCGAGGCGCTTGAGGTTTTTAATATCTTCAGACTGCATGCCTTTAAATTGCTCGCGCCAGTTGCTGATAGTCTTTGTTGTGATGCCATACTTGCGAGCCACCTCATTGGTTGCACCCCTGTGGGCATCTGCTTCTTGGATAATTTGAGCCACTTGCTCTGCTGTAAACTTGGACCTTTGCATACCTATCTCCGATCGTGTTTGGGGCTTCTAACCCGGTTAATCGGAAATTACAAACTCTCCAGTTTTTGGGGAGCCGGTCATAAATGCCTGAATTGAATAACTGGACCATTTTGGAACACTTTATAGGTAGAAATATTTATGAGGTAACACATAACATGTGTAACGCATAACATGTCATAGAATAAAACAATTGGCAGGATGTTATTGATTAATTTTGTGTTAATTTTTTTAGCTGAGTTGTTTTAGTTAAAACATATTAAAAAATATGTATTGTAAAATAGTTTTTAGTAGGTCATGATTATTTATAGGTGATAAATAATAGTAATATTATTGATATGCTTTTATTTAATTAAGAACTCGTTATTATGATTTAAAGTACTAAGCA
>DYOP01000019.1:19449-21148 GCA_020720425.1 Bdellovibrio sp.
TAAAGTACTAAGCATATTTATTAAGTTAATGAGTTAATTTGGTTATGAGTTAATTATTAATTAAGAGCATGCAAACAAACATTAAAAAAATTATTAAATAAATAGGAGGACTCTATGGATCAAAAAGTTGCCACTTTAGTTAAAAACAATAAAGGTTTTTCATTGGTTGAGCTTATGGTTGTGGTTGCCATTATAGGTGTACTAGCTACTATTGCTATTCCGAGAGTAAATAAATTTATCGCAAAATCAAGACAAAGTGAGGCTCAGGTTAACTTGTCATCTATTTACACTTTTAATAAAAACTTTTTTCTTGAGTATCAGGGGTATACTAATAGTTTTGATGCCATGGGTTACCAATCTGAGGGTAATCTCAGATATAATATTGGTTGGGCTGTTGGTGCGGCTGTTGGGCCTGTTAATTATACCTCATTAACAGGTAAAGCATATGCAGGTAATACTGACACTTTAACTGACTGTCCTCAGGGAGGTGCGGTTTGCCAAACTCTAATGGGTGCTGACAATCAGCTGCCTAGAGCTGTTTCTGGCACTTTGTTAGCTGCTGATTTTACGTCATTTGTGGCGGGTGCCAATGCTTGTTTAGTATCCTCTGGCGGGGGATGCACCGATGACCAGTGGACTATGAATCAAGATAAATCCTTAAGAAATACGCAATCAGGGATTGACTAGGATTTGTATTTTTTTTGAGCTTTTTTAAATATTTTAATCCCTCCAGCGGGCCTATTATCCTTCGCGAGTTTTTAAACCGCAGGAACTCTCGAGAGGCTTTTAAAACTGCACCTTTTTTGAGGCTTTTTTTGTGGGTCATTCTCGTATTGTCTTGGTTTAATTTATCTTTCTATTTTTTTGAAAATCGTTCAAGTCCAAGGCTTCGGGCTGAGTATGTAACACCTCCTGAAAAAATTAAAAATAACTTACTAGGGCAAAAGTTTGTTTTTTCTGATGTTTTATGGATCAGAGCCATTCAGGACTTTGATAGTTGTCAGTCAGCCAAAGTCATAAGTGATCAAATATGCCAACCTGCAGGGTGGCTTTATAAGATGCTGGATTTTGTAACCGAGCTTGACCCGTATTTTAAAAAAGTTTACTCAGCTGGCGCTTTGTCTTTATCAATAATAGCCTCAGATATTAAAGGAGCTAGTCAACTTTTTGATAAAGGATTAATTTATATAAAAGATGATTGGACTTTATATTACAAGGCGGCTTACCACGCTATTTATGAAGAAAAAAATTTTTATAAAGGCGCAAAACTTATGCAGCAAGCGGCCCAAAAAGGGGCGCCCTTTTGGGTGTACTCCTTGTCGGCGAACCTTTATAGTCAGTCTGAAAACAAACAAGATATTGTTTTAATTTTAGAAGGGCTTAAAAATCTGAATATTTCAGATGAGCTAAAAAATCAACTCAACAAAAAAATCAAGGGTTACCTACTCGACGCTGATAAATAGTTCCCCACCCCAAAAAAAATCTCACCTAGAAAAATCTTAGGGGGAGCTCACCATTAATTGATTCTTTTTATCCTTGAGGCCTCAAGCGCAGGGACAGCGCACAGCTTGCAGAGGCCATGGAAGGCCGTGCCTCATGAGCGGTGCAAGGTTTTTTCAGCATCGAGAATTTTTATTGAGAGAGGAGGCCTCAAGCGCAGGGACAGCGCACAGCTTGCAGAGGCCATGGAAGGCCGTGC
>DYOP01000019.1:21248-27580 GCA_020720425.1 Bdellovibrio sp.
GAGGCCTCAAGCGCAGGGACAGCGCACAGCTTGCAGAGGCCATGGAAGGCCGTGCCTCATGAGCTGTGCAAGGTTTGATCATCATTAACTTATTAAAGATCTAACTGGGTATTAGAGATAAGCTCTTCAGCCGTGGTAATTCCGAGTAACACTTTTTCGATACCATGGTCTCTAAAAGTGCGCATACCTTTTTGAACGGCAAGCTTTCGAATGCTGCCACCATCTTTTTTTTGCATAATTAAACTTCGAATGTCATCATCAACGACAAGCATTTCGGCAATAAGGGTTCGGCCCTGGTAACCTTTTTGGTTACATTTATCACAGCCTACAGCTCGGCAGGTGTGGCTTTTTTCAGCTTGCTCGGCGGTAATTCCGAGGGTAGTTAATTCAAGTTCAGAGGGAATATATTTTTCTTTACAGTGAGGACATAAAACGCGAACAAGTCTTTGGGCAATAACACCAATGACCGATGTGGCAATTAAAAAGGGCTCAGCCCCCACATCTAAAAGCCTTGGAAAGGCGCCAGCCGAATCGTTTGTATGTAAAGTTGAAAACACAAGATGGCCCGTCAGAGACGCCTGAATGGCTAATTCAGCCGTTTCTTGGTCGCGTATCTCTCCGACCATGATAATTTCAGGATCTTGCCGCAAAAAGGCCCTAAGCCCTGAGGCAAAAGTTAAACCTATTTTACTATTAACTTGAACCTGGCCAATCCCCCCAATGCGTTGCTCGACCGGATCTTCGATTGTTAAAATATTAACATCGGGTGTGTTAATCCGGGTTAAACAAGCATAAAGAGTGGTTGATTTTCCGGAGCCCGTAGGGCCAGTAACAAGCATAATGCCGTAGGGGCGCCTTATAAGATCATCAATTTTAACAAGGTTACCTTGCGAAAACCCAAGTTGCTCAAGAGATAAAATAACATTTGATCTATCTTGCAACCTCATAACGATACGTTCGCCAAAGGTGGCGGGGACTGTGCTCACCCTGATATCAATATCTTTACCTCCAATTTTTAGCGGAATACGACCATCTTGGGGTAACCTTTTTTCGGCGATGTTAAGATTAGCCATAACTTTAATACGCGAAATAATCGAATTTTGAAGCTTTTTAGGGGGTTTAAAAACGGTCGCTAAAATTCCATCGGTTCGAAATCTAATGACCAGTTCTTTTTCAAAAGGTTCAACGTGAATATCAGAGGCTTTTTCTTTTACAGATCTAAACAATATCGAGTTTACAAACTTAATAACGGGGGCCTCATCGTCTTCGGCATCAAGTAAATCAATAATAGGTTCATCACTTTCGTAGGCGTCAGAGTCAATATTTTCAATTCCCGAAAGGTTAGAGGTTCCTTTTTCATAAACTCGGTTTATGGTATCGATCACTTTTTGAGATGATGAAACAATCCACTGCGTGTTTTTTTCAAATAGTATAGAAAGGTCTTTTAAAGCCTGAGTATTAAAGGGATTAGAGGTTAAAATATGAACCACATCTTTTTCGTCTTTAAAAGGTAGTATATGATTTTGTTTGCAGTAATTAATGGGGATATCTCTGACTAAATCCGAGGAAATATCGTTTACAGGAATATCTTTAATATATTTAAGTCCCAGCTCTTTACATAATTCAGATAAAAGTTCATCCGCTTGATTATAAGTTTTTTGAGATAAAACTTCTTTTAAACTATAGGGCGCCGAAAGAGCCCTTTGATTTAAAAGATTTTCGACCTGAGCTTCGTCAAGCGGGGTTACTTTAGTTAAAACAAGAGCGATATCCATTTGTGCCATAGGGTTACTCAACGACAGCGTCGTTTGAATTGGTCGAGTTGTTAAGATCGTCAGCCCCATTGTTTTGGTTGGCATCGTTTGAATCTATCTGACTTGGATTGCCTCCTTCTTGCTCTAAATCTGTTTCCTCAAAAAAAACATCTTCGGCTTTGGCTGAATCTTGAGTTTCTGTTGATGGGTTATCATTATTTATTTGCCCATTTAAAGGATTCACGTTTTGATTTAGATCAGAGCCGCCTTCGTCAGTACCATTATCTCTATTTTCCTCATTGTTTTGTTCAATAGCGGGCTGATCGCCATTTTCGTTGCCGTCGCCATCGCCATCACCACTTTCAAATGGTAATTCGTTACTCAGAGCTGAGGATTTAACGGACTGATTAATTTGGTCAACCTTAGCGCCATAAGGGTCTCGTCCCCCCATCGATTTAATAAAGTTAATTCTTTCATCTAATTTTTTACCCAGTATCATACGAGAGTCTTTGTTATTTCTGATAATCGAAGGTGTTAAAAAAACTAACATATTTGTTTTTTCTTTACTTATGCCGCGAGATTTAAAGAGCCATCCAATAACAGGGATATCTCCTAACAGAGGAACTTTTTGGATGGTTTCAATATCATCTTCTTTCATAAGTCCGCCTAAAACGGCGGTATCTTTATTGGGTACAACAATATTTGTTTTAATGCTTCGAGTGGCTAAGGGCTGAGAGACGCTCACAAGGCCTGACGGAGTTTTTGCTGTTGAAAGCTGTTTGACCGAGCTAGAAAGTTCCATGCGCACGGAGTCTGTGCTTGTTGATATAAAAGGTTTAATTTTAAGTTTAATTGTTGCATCTTCAAAAATGGGAGCGGCTTGAGTTTGTCCCACCGAAGTTGTGGAGACAGTTTGTCCTGTAATAACCTTATCACCCACTTCAATTTCGGCCTCTTGATTATCCATAGCTAATATTTGCGGAGTCGATAAGATATTTGCATTAGAATGGGTTTTTAAAAAATTAATAAATCCAATTAAAGAGGCAATGGTCGTTTGAGTGGTCGATCCAGGGGGGGTAATGGTCACTTTATCGCTTGAGCCAAAACCTAAAATGGCGCCGCTTCCGCCCTGGGGAGTTAAAAGTCCGGCTAAGGTTTCTGGTTTCATTCCATTAAACCCCGCTTTACCGCCGCTTCCGCTGGGATCAAATTTAAAATATCCAATTTGCCAATCTAAAGAGTCTGTGAGTTTCATTTCCATAATGATAGATTCGACATAGACTTGGTCTCTTGGGATATCAATTTTATTAAGTAAGTTTAATACCACATCGTAATCTTGCTTATTAGCCATAATCACTAATGAGTTGGTATTTTTGTCGGCATTAATTTTAACATCTCCCCCAAACAAAGATTGAGAGCCTACTTGAACGCCTGCTGTGGGAGAAATAATTAATGACGATTTGCTTTCGGAGGCTTTAGGCGATTGATCCTTGGTAACAATAGATAAGGTTTGAGCAATTTTTTCGGCATCTCCGTATTTAAGATAATAAACATAAACGCCGCCTGACTCTTCGGGGCGAATTTGATAATCAAGCCTTGTTAAAAGCTTTTTAACTCGTACAATTCCGGATTTATTACCGACGACGACAAGTGAGTTGCTTCGTTCATCGGGGATAACCATAAAATAGGGACTGCTGTTACCCGATTGAGTTTGGGCGCTTGCTGCTCTTGTAAACCGCGGGACTCCTGACGAAAACGAGCCTCCGGCGCCGCCTTGATTTTTATCACCTTTATTGACAATTTTACTAACGAGTTCGGCAATATCTTTAGCTTTAGCAAATTTAATAGGGATGACCTCTAATATGTCATCAAATCCAGGGACATCGAGTTGGCTAATAATTTTCATGATTCGGTCAATGTTACTCCCGTAATCAGAGATAATAATTGAATTTGTGGCGGGGTAAGGGCTCATTTCTCCATCTTTTGAGTGCAAAAGTCTAAGATCTCGGTTAATGGCTTCAGCTGAAATATGTTTTAAGTTGATAACTCGAGTGATCATCTGGTCGCTATTGGGGTAGTAACTGCCAGTATAAGTTTCTATCCCGTCTCTTTGGGCGTTTCGGGCTGAACGAACTTTTAAAAACTTACCACTCGGAACAACGGCATAGCCGTTTATGGCTAAGGCCGACAAGAAGGCTTTATAAGCTTCGGCTACTGTAATTTGTGAGGGTGCGATAATTGTAATTCGGCCTTTAACACCAGGATCAATTAAAAAGTTTTTGCCAGTCAGTTCGGAAATAGCTTTAACGACATCTGATAATTCGGCATTTGGAAAGTCAAAAGACTCAATGGTTTCGGGAAAGTTTTTATCGTTAATATCTTCAATGGGAGCTGCCGAAAATTTTTGCTTTTTTTGTTTGGTTAAAATTTCAACTTGATTTGCCGATGATGACCCATTACCGCCTCCTGCTGTAGAATTTGAGTCAGAGGTGTTACCTGATTGGCCCCCTCTATTTGAAAAGGGTGAGGCCGGAGGTAATTGATTCGAAAAATCGGGGGGCGGGGGTAAATCAAAATCAGACTGTCCCCACAGAGGAATTGAAACAGCTAGGGTTCCCGTTAGGGCTAACCGGTATAGATTTTTTATTTTTAGATTCATCCATCGCTCCTTAATGTTACTAACCTCGTTCCTTAAGGTTATCTTAATCTGGCACTGGGTCTTTTAGGTAACCTAAACTATTTATTGGATAACTTTTTTAGCGGTTATCCAATTGGTTTTATTATTTTACATTATAATCAAATTCAGTTTCTTTTCCGCCTCGATCCATTAAAATTTTAACCTGATTACTTGTTTTTAAAGTGTTGTAAAGTTCTAAGGCTTTAGCGGGGCTATCAACCTTTTCGCCGTTAACGCCTTTAATAACATCCCCAATTTGAAATCCCAATTTAGTGTATATCGAATCAGGCTGAATATTAACAAATCTAAACCCTTCGATTTCGCCACTGGGGCCTTTTGCAGGTAACATGGCGGCTTGTTGTAAGATATTTGATAAATCAGAAGTGTATTTAGTAATATCACTTCGAGCAATTTCAAATTTATTGGGAGCGACTTGTTTAACGTCTTCTGCTGAATTAGCTTTAGCTGTGTTAAAGCTAAGTTTACTCATTTCTTTTAGCTCAAGATATTCAAGGCGATGATTATTTAAATTTCGTATAAAAATTTTGCCTCGTTCAACAGATTCAAGTTTGGCGATATCAGCAATGGTGTTACCAACACGAATGGCAAGGGTTAAGTTTTTACTTTTGTATTCGACATTGGCCACCGATTTTTGGGGGTTACTGTGGACGATGGTCCCGATCAGGGTTAAAGGTAACATCGAGGGGACAGGGATATCATTGGCCCCATCGCCCTGTTCTCCATTAGGGTCAGTGAGTTTTGCTTTTTTTGCAAAAAGAGTTTCGGGAATATTGCCATCTAAAGAAAAAGCATTTCGGCTGGTTATGGGTTGATAATAAGCTAAACTTTTAGTTTTTAGGGATTGAATTTTTTGCGGAAGTATAATTTTTGTAGGTTCAATCATTAAATGTTTTTGAGCTTCGATAACAAGTAGATCAGCCGTTAAAAAGGCTAGTAAAATAATAAAAAGTCTTGGCCAGTAGCGATCAAGTGTAGAAAAAATCAATAAATACTTTGTTTTGGGTTCTGCCATATCAAAAAGTATACGCCATTGGTAGGGGTAACAAAATTGATAATTTTATCGGCTCGACTTACGTCCCTTTTGTGACTTCATTTTTTTTAACAAGATGTTTTGAGCAATTAACCCTAAATTACTCCAACCAGACGCGGTGAGTAATTAAATTAGTCAGTGATGCTTTAAGTTATGACCAAGTGCGGACCCTGTTATATCAGAGCTGGCGATTTATTTAAGGGGCTTAGGTTTTTGCTCTTGTCATAAATACTAAAAAACGCAAAAACTAACGCGTTACTCGCTCAGGGTGGGCGGGTGGAGAAAAGGAGAAAATTATGTCAGGTATTAATAAGGTAATCGTAGTGGGCCGCCTTGGAAATGAGCCCGAAGTAAAGATGATAAGCCCCAATCAAACGGTGGCGCGCTTTTCGGTAGCAACCAGTGAAAATTGGGTTGATAAAATGGGTAACAAGCAAGAGCGTACTGAATGGCACCGAGTGGTCGCTTGGGGAAAGCTTGCTGAAATTTGCGGAAAGTATCTTCAAAAAGGTCGACAGGTCTATGTTGAAGGTCGATTGCAAACTAACTCATGGGAAGATCAGCAAGGTCAAAAACGATATTCAACTGAGATTGTTGCCAATACCGTAGAGTTTTTAGGTTCAACGGCAGGGGCGTCTTCGGGTGGAGCGTCTATGGGTGGAGCGTCTATGGGGTCTCAATCCGATAGATCTATGGGTTCAAGTAACTCTATGGGTTCAAGCTCCTCTCAGGGATTTAATGATTTTGGTCCTGAGCCAACATTTGAAGATGATCAAGTTCCTTTTTAAATAGCCGATTTCTTTAATGGCGTTGATTTTTAAAGGATCAAATTTTAATAGCTCAACTTTTA
>DYOP01000019.1:27680-30247 GCA_020720425.1 Bdellovibrio sp.
TTTTAATAGCTCAACTTTTAGGGTAGATTTCTAAAGGGCCGACTTCTAAAACGTAAGTAAGCTTACGTTTTTAAAACTGAATTTTATTTTAACCCTCACTCTTGTATTACAAGGGTGGGGGTTTTTTATGCTGATTCGCATCTTGTTATGGCTTGCGCTTAGGCGGGGGTCGGCTCAGCATAGGGCTAGATATAAAATAGGGGAGGCATTTAAAATGGATATTCAAAAAATTGGCATTGTGGGTGCAGGACAAATGGGTAACGGAATTGCTCAGGTCGCGGCTCAATCGGGTTACCATGTTCGGTTAATGGATGTGTCATCGGGGGCTTTAGATAAAGCTCAAAAAACGATTGCTGATTCGTGTGATCGGCTGATTAAAAAAGCTGTATTAACGGATGAACAAAAAACTCAGATTTTAAATCGAATTTCGTTAACCACTCAAATGTCTGATTTAAAAGATAGTGATTTATTGATAGAAGCTGCTACTGAAAATCAAGAATTAAAAATTAAAATTTTTCAGCAAATGGATCAAGTGGCTCAGCCCTCGGCTCTTCTTGTAAGTAACACCTCATCAATTTCGATTACTCGATTAGCTCAAGCCACATCTCGCCCGCAAAAAGTATGCGGAATGCATTTTATGAATCCCGTGCCTTTAATGAAGTTAGTAGAGGGGATCAGGGGGCTTCAAACCTCACCTGAAACTTTTGAAATTGTCAAAGGTGTGGTTCAAAAAATGGGAAAAGTTTTTGTTGAATCCACAAAAGATATGCCAGGATTTATTGTAAACCGAATTTTAATGCCTATGATTAATGAGGCCATTTATGCTTTGCATGAAGGGATTGCTCAGCCTGAAGCTATTGATGAGGCCATGAAGCTAGGGACTAATCAGCCTATGGGGCCATTAACTTTGGCCGACTTTATAGGTCTTGATACTTGTTTATCTATTATGAATGTTCTTCACGAAGGCTTGGGTGACAGTAAGTATCGCCCTTGTCCTTTGTTAGTTAAGTATGTAGAGGCCGGCTGGTTGGGTAAAAAATCAGGCCGTGGTTTTTATACTTATTCTAAATAAGATTCGAATAAATATAAAATTATAATATTATATGATTATATATTATATAATTTAAAATAATCATTAAAGGAGAACTTTTATGAGCTTTGTTGAAGTGTCAATGCCCTCAGATTTTGTGGCTCAGTTAACAATTAAAAGGCCCGAGGCTTTAAATGCCTTAAATCAGCAAGTCTTATTTGACTTAAAAGCGGCCATTGATGAATTGTTACCCAAATTTCCTGATCAAGTTAGAGGTCTTGTTATTACAGGTTTTGGCGATAAAGCCTTTGTTGCAGGAGCCGATATTAAGGAAATGCAGGGACTCACAACCTCGGGTGCGGTTGAGTTTTCGGAGCTAGGGCAAAAGATTTTTATGTTACTTGAAGAATTGCCTTTTCCGGTTATGGCTGCGGTTAATGGTTTTGCCCTCGGGGGAGGGTGTGAATTGGCTTTAGCCTGTGATTGGATTTACGCGAGCGAAAATGCAGAATTAGGTTTGCCCGAAGTGGGCTTGGGTTTAATTCCGGGTTTTGGAGGAACGGCTCGATTGGTAGAAAAGATTGGACCATCTCGGGCCAGTGAGCTTGTTTTTTCGGCTCAAAGATTAAAGGCAAGTGATGCCTTAGCGTGGGGGCTTGTTAATCGCGTGTTACCACAGGCCGATTTAATGACCCAAGCTGTTTTAGTTTTAACGGGAATTGCTAAAAAAGGGCCTCAGGCTGTAGCTCAAGCTAAACGCGTGATCCAAAGCGGGCGAAAGGCTTGGCTTTCAGAGGCCTTACAAACCGAGGCCGAAAATTTTGGTGATTTATTTTTAACTCAAGATGTTCGAGAAGGCTTAGCCGCTTTCTTAGAAAAAAGAAAACCCAGTTATCAAGGGAGATAAGTGTAAATGCAAACAGTCAGCGTGCAAGTCAAAATATTAAAGCATTTTAAAGGTGAGTTACCCAAGTATCAAAGTCATTTAGCTAGCGGAATGGATGTGTGTGCTCAGCTTGAAGGTGACCAAATAGTGGTAAATCCTAATCATAGGGTAACTGTGCCAACAGGTTTGTCGGTTCAAATTCCAAGTGGTTATGAGATTCAAGTGAGGCCACGCTCGGGTTGGGCTTTAAAAGAAGGCATGACTGTTTTAAATACACCAGGAACAATTGATGCTGATTATCGCGGAGAAATTAAAATTATTCTTATTAATTTAGGACAGGGGTCTGTGACCATTAAAGATCAAGAGCGTATAGCCCAGATTGTATTAGCCCCTGTTACCCAAATTAAATGGGAAAATGTTGATGAGTTAGGTCAAACCGAGCGCGGCGCGGGTGGATTTGGGAGCACGGGTCGGTAGGTTAATAGGGTAACAGGGTAACAGTCTTGAGGGATTATTTTTTTTACGATTGAGAGAGATAGAGGTCAGTCAACAGAAGGGTCAGTCACAGGCTAAGGCCGTTAAAGCCAGAGCAGGGTAAAATAAAGGGCAAAGATAAGATAAGACAAAGATAAGACAAAGATAAGACAAAGA
>DYOP01000019.1:30347-37088 GCA_020720425.1 Bdellovibrio sp.
AAGATAAGACAAAGATAAGACAAAGATAAGACAAAGAACTTTACAAAAGGGGATAGCTTTTTGTTTAAACAAAAAGAATTAGTCAATCAGACTGTATTTAATAATGAAGTTACTTTATTTGGAGTTGATCCTGGCTCTCGTTATGCAGGCTTTGGCGTATTAAATTTAAATATTAAAAACGAAACCATTAAACACATCAATCATGGTGTCATCAGCCTTGTTGATGAAAAAACTTTTGCTCATAGACTTTTGGGTTTGAGCGATATTTTAAGAGGACTTTTTGAAAAATATCAACCTGATTTCATTGTGGTAGAAAAAATATTTTTAGCCAAAAATCCCCAAAGTGCTTTTCAATTAGGGCATGCCAGAGGAGTGGTCATGGCCGAAGCCGCCCGTACTCGATCAGCCCAGGGCCAAGGGGCTCATATTTTTGAATATGCTCCGAGAAGTATTAAAAAGGCGATGACAGGTCAGGGTGCCGCCACAAAAGAAGATGTTCAGTGGGCCCTTTGCCGATTGTTGGGCTTGGCCCAAATTAATCAAATTGATGCTTCTGATGCCCTGGCTTTAGCATGGCATCAATCACAAGTAATACTTGAGCAAAGACGTATGAACAGAGCATCCTACTAAAATGATAGCAGCACTTAAAGGTACACTTTTTTTTGTAGGGCCTGAGCATTTAGTAATTGATGTTCAAGGTGTTTTTTATGAATTGTTTGCCCCTTTGGGGTTACTGAGCGATTGGTCAGCTCGGGTCGGGCAAAATGTTTTTATTTATTGTTATATGAATGTTCGCGAAGATGCTATGAACTTATTTGGATTTGAGTCATTAGCAGATAAAGCCTTATTTTTAAGTTTATTAAAGGTAACAGGCGTTGGACCTAAAATGGCCCTTGGGATTATGTCGGGGGCTAAAAGTGATCAAATTATTTATTGGATTGAGCAAGGTGATAGTAAAGCTCTCACTCAGCTCCCTAAATTGGGCAAAAAAACAGCGGAGCAGCTGATTTTAACCTTGCGAGGTAAACTCCCCGCAATGGTTACCCAAATGAGTTCAGATTCGGGGAGTCTTAATAAAAGTGGTAAGTCAGCAGGCGGTATGAGTGGCTTTGGTGAGGGGGTTAAAGCGCAGCTGGCCTCAGCCCTTTTAAACTTAGGCTTTAGAACGGTAAACATTGAAGAAGTACTGGCAAAATTACCTCATGATATCGAATTAGAACAGGGATTAAGACAGGCTTTAAAAGATTTATCTTAAAGCCCTTAAAAGGATGTAAAATAAATGGCTAAACTGATTGAAAACCCATCAGGGGTTAATAAAAATAAATCTATGTTTGATGAAAGCTTAAATGATAGTTTAAATGAAAATTCAAATAAGAGCTTAAGTGAGACTTTTTTATCTGATGATTCTCGTCAGGTTACCGCCGAAGTTCAATCGACTCAAGAGGTTTCGTGGGAAAATCAATTAAGACCTAAATTATTATCTGAATATGAAGGGCAAGATGAAGTAAAAAATAAATTAAAAATTTTTATTCAGGCCGCCCTCATGAGATCAGAGCCTTTAGACCATGTGTTACTTTCGGGACCTCCCGGGCTTGGAAAAACCACTTTAGCGATGATTTTAGCTTCGGAGTTAAAGGCTGACATAAAAATTACTTCGGCCCCCGCTCTCGAAAAAAAGGGGGATGTAGCGGCCCTATTGACAAGCTTAAAGCCATTTTCGATTTTATTTATTGATGAGATTCATAGGCTCCCACGTATTGTTGAAGAGTATCTTTATACGGCCATGGAAGATTACTATTTAGATATTGTTATGGGTGATGGGTTAGGGGCTCGGTCGATGAAATTTCAATTGCCCCCTTTTACTTTGGTTGGAGCAACAACTCGGGCTGGGTTACTGAATGCTCCTTTTAGGGACCGTTTTGGTATTAACGAAAGGTTGCAGTTTTACGATCGAAAATCGCTCGAAAATATTGTAAAAAGGTCGAGCCAGACATTAAAAATTGATTCAAGCCCGGAGGGGATTGAGGAAGTTGCTAAGCGCGCCCGAGGGACTCCGCGTATTGCCAATCGTTTGCTTCGTAGAGTGAGGGACTATGCCCAGGTCGTTGGTCAGGGTAACATAACTCAAGAAGTTTCGATAATGGCCCTTGACCAATTAGGGGTTGATCCACTCGGGCTAGACCCGATGGATAGAAGAATTTTAACTTTGATTATCGAAAAATTTGAAGGTGGCCCGATTGGCTTAGATACGATGAGTGCTGCTTTATCTGAGGATAAGGGGACTTTAGAAGAGGTTTATGAACCTTACCTGCTGCAAGAGGGGTTAATTCAAAAAACGCCTCGGGGCCGAGTGGTAACTGAATTTGCAAAGCGGCATCTGGGGTATGGGGTTTAAACCTTTTATCTAACAACTTGCTAAATAGCTGATACCCAGTTTAAAATTTTGGGTATTATGATGAAAATATTAACTCAAATTTTTGGCACCTCAAATGAACGTTACCTAAAAAACATTTACCCTATGGTAAAAGTGATTAATGACCTAGAACCTCGGTTTAAGGCCATGTCTGACGAAGAACTAAAAGAGCAAACCAATTTATTTAAACAAAGAATTTCAAGTGGGGAGTCTTTAGACTCTCTTATGCCCGAGGCGTTTGCGGTTTGTCGGGAGGCTTCGTTTAGAGTTTTAGGCATGAGGCATTTTGATGTTCAGCTTATAGGCGGTATGATTTTACATAAGGGTTCAATCGCAGAAATGCGAACCGGTGAAGGTAAAACATTGGTAGCCACCTTGCCTGTTTATTTAAATGCTCTTTCGGGTAAAGGGGTTCATGTTGTTACCGTAAATGACTATTTAGCTAAGCGCGACTCGGAGTGGATGGGGCGATTATATCAATGGCTCGGATTAACAGTTGGCGTGATTGTGCATGATTTGACTGATTATGAGCGTAAAATGGCCTATGGCAGTGATATTACCTACGGTACAAATAATGAGTTTGGTTTTGATTATCTAAGAGATAACATGAAATACACATTAGAAGATATGGTTCAAAGAGATTTGAACTTTGCTATTGTGGATGAGTGCGACTCGATTTTAATAGATGAGGCTAGAACCCCCCTTATTATTTCAGGTCCTTCGGAGCTATCGACGGATAAATATTATATTATTAATGATGTCGTTCCAAAACTTAAAAAAGATCTTCATTTTACAATGGAAGAGAAAAGTAAAACGGCCTCTTTAACCGATGAAGGTAACACTGAGGTTGAAAAACTTTTAAATATCGAAAACTTGTATGATCCTCAAAATTTAGAGATGCTTCATCATATTCACCAAGGTTTAAAGGCCTATTATTTATATCAAATTGATGTTGATTATATGGTTAAAGATGGCGAAATTATTATCGTCGATGAGTTTACAGGACGACTCATGCCTGGGCGAAGATGGTCAGATGGTCTTCATCAGGCCATCGAAGCTAAAGAGGGTGTTAAGGTTAAAAGCGAAAACCAAACCTTAGCCAGTATTACCTTTCAAAATTATTTTAGATTATATAATAAAATGGCAGGGATGACAGGAACGGCCGAAACAGAAGCTGCGGAGTTTAAAAAAATCTATAGTTTAGATGTGGTTGTGACACCCACAAATCGCAATATTCAAAGAAAAGATTTAGATGATGTGGTTTATAAAAATGAAAAAGCAAAATTTAAAGCCATAGCTCAAGACATTTTAGAAAGATACCAACATGGTCAGCCCATTTTAGTCGGAACGATCTCTATTGAAAAATCAGAGTCTTTATCGCACTTTTTAAAACGAGAAGGTGTTACTCATCAGGTACTTAATGCTAAACACCACGAGCGCGAAGCCGAAATCGTGGCTCAAGCGGGCCGATTAAAAAGTGTGACCATTGCAACCAATATGGCTGGCCGAGGAACTGATATTGTGTTAGGTGGTAACCCAGAAATGCTAGCTAAGTCTCAATTTATTGAGCCCGAGGGCCCTGAGTTTGAGCAAGCTTTAGCTAAATGGAAATCTGTTTGCGAAGACGAAAAGAGAAAAGTAATTGAGGCCGGTGGTTTATATATAGTGGGGACAGAAAGGCATGAGTCTCGCCGTATTGATAACCAGCTCAGAGGACGTTCGGGCCGACAAGGGGACCCAGGAGAATCGAGATTTTATTTATCTCTCGAAGATAATTTGATGCGGATTTTTAATGGCGAAATGATATCGCGGGTGATGGAGCGTTTAAATGTTCCAGAAGATGAGCCTATTACGGCTAAAATGGTAACACGCTCTATCGAGTCAGCTCAAAGAAAAGTTGAAGGACATCATTTTGATACGCGAAAGCATCTTCTTGAATATGATGATGTTATGAATAAGCAAAGGATCATTATTTATGGTCTTCGAAAAAGGCTTATGACCCAAGATAATCTTGAACAAGATTATTTAGAAATTTTATCAGATGTTTTGTCTTTAATTTTAGATCAGGCCTTAGGCGCGCAATCAAAACTCGATTTAGATCAAATGCATGCTCTTCACGTTATTTTGCAAGGGCAATTTGGAGTGTTACTGAACTACGACAATAATGAGTCATACTCCGAAACTGTGGTTGTTGATATGACTAAAGAGGCTGTTAAATTGGCCTATGATGAACAGCTAAAGCGTCTTTCTGGCCATGTTAATCATATTCAAAAAATATTGTGGCTTCAAAGTATAGATCATCATTGGAAAGAGCATTTACATTTTGTAGACCGTTTGCGCGAAGGAATTGGTCTTAGGGGCTATGCCCAAAAAGACCCTGTTGTTGAATATAAAAAAGAAGCTTTTGCCGCATTTGAAAGGCTTTTAGAGACTATCAAAAAAGATGTGATCGAAAAATTTATGCGAGTTCAGTTGGTCGAGCCTGAGAGTGTTAAAATTCAGTTTGAAGCCTTAAGATTACAAAATTTGGGTAAGTTAAACTATAAAGGGGCTGAACAAAGTGCGGAGCCTATTGGTAACATGAACTCTTTGGGTAGCAGTAGCGCTGATCTGAGTGGCCCGAGTGGTCGTTTAAGTGCTGAGGCTAGGGGGGCGCAACATGATAAGGAAGGTTTGCCTTCTTTAGGTGAAGGTAAAATGCGAGTTTCAGCAACCTCATCCCGAGGGGAAAGCGGTCAGGGATCTGCATCTAAATTAAATCGCCAGCAAAGAAGGCAAAATAAACGATGATAAGGTAACCATGATTAAAATTTTGGTGTGCCCTCAGTGTCAGCAGGAGTTACCCGATGATTTTGGTGTCATTCGTTGCCCGAGGTGCCAAACCGAGTTGTATATTGATATGGATTCAAAAGTGTCTTTATTAGGTGAGGACCTAGAGCCGAGTGGTATTATAGATAGTCCTTTGTCAGACGATCGCTTATCAGAAAATCCCCTGTCAGAAAACACCCTGTCAGAAAATCACTTAGATAAGGGTTTGAGTAACCTCCAAGATCAAGATTTGGGCCAATGCTTAGTCCAAGGCTTAGATCAAGAGGGCGATCAAGGTGGCGATCCAATTCAATGGTCATCACAGGCTCAGTCAGATCAGGATTCGCAACAAGAATTAATACATGATCAATCAGCTGAACAATCATTTGATCAAGCACTTGAACAATTGGATAAGTCAGGATCACAAGAGCTAAATTTAGATTCAAATCTTAATAGCCAAAATATATTTAAACAAAATGAGCTAACTGATGTTAGCCAATCAACTCATAATCAATCTTTTGAAGGCTCCTCTTTTTTAGGCGAAGAAAATTCGATTGAGGGTTGGCCATTTGTTTATCAGGTTACTATTAGCGAAATTAATTTATCCGAAGATATTTTGCTTTTGCAAAAAACGCTCAAGACATGTGGTTTTGATAATGTTGAAGATATCATTTTAGAGATAAATGGGGGGCGGTTGATATTAAAAAATTTATATTTAGCCCAGGCCATTTTGGTATATCAAATGATATTAGTAACACCCCTGGAGGTAGAAATTGATTATGAAGCGTAAATCTTTTTTGCCATTATTCTTTACTTTTATTTGCCTATCCTTGGCGCTTTATGTTGATCCCATTTGGGCCAGTTCTCCTAAAACCGCAGCACCTGGAGATGCGTTTAAAAACGCTCCTTGGGGTAAATTAGAAATGAATTTAGGTGTTTTAGAAAATCAAAAAAAAATCAAAATAGAAGAAATTAAAACTTTAGATAATCAGCTCCGAAGGCCCGGAGATAAGAGAAACGAGCTTGAGTCGCAATTGCGCGAAAAAAGGCGTGAGATGGATGACCTTGATGAAGAAATTCAAAAAACAAAGCAGCAAATTCAATTTCGATTTCCTGAAAGAGGTTTGCAGCCCGAGGTTGACATTGATGAGCTTGACTCCGATGTGTCGCAAGGTCCGGGTCATGAACAAGATGCCGATGCTCATGGGTCTGAAAAACACGGTGGTAACCCAAATGAAAGTGGCGATAGTCATTCGGGTCATGACACTGAGGCTGCTCATGGCCAAATGGAAGACTCTCATAAGGCTAAAAATGAACCCCCAAAAGCTAAAGAAAAATCCCCCATAGATGCCGGAATTGACCAGAGCCTAGAAAGCTTGCGAAGGCAGTATGGTCGACCGTCCAAGGCCGAACAAGAGAATCTAAATTTGAAGTCTAAAAACAATCCTGTTAACGGAAAAAAACAAGATCCTTTTGAAGAAAAATGGAACCTGTCAAAATAAAATCTCCAAGTGCATTGG
>DYOP01000020.1:0-4059 GCA_020720425.1 Bdellovibrio sp.
TCAACTTTTTGACAGTTGATAAAAAAATAAACAGTGTTAGCAAATTATAGACAGTTGAATAATTTTTACCTTGTGTATTCAAATTCATAGTAACACCCCCATTGCTTAGTAACATTAAAGCAATTGCAAAGCCATGATAGGATCCACGCGAGAGCTTATAATTAGCACTGCCTTGCTATTGCTTGCTACCCTTGATGGCTCTATCTTACGACTAAAATAAATAAAGTTGATTTTTTTTGCTTCATTATGATTCAAAATCTAGATTTTAGTCGAGGAAACTTAAAAGCCATGATATTCTTGTATTTGTAAGGCAACGGAGTGGTCTTACGGAGACAAAAAGGCAGAACGCCCAACCATTTAACAAAGGAGGCCCTATCGTCGATTAAGAGGATTCCTTCCTTTGCCAAAGGCTAATTGATCGAAAGGTCAACACGCAAAGCTATAGGGGCTAACGTGATTTTTCAAATCACCATGCCAGCCAGTTGCCGAAGGTAGATCATCTTGCATCGCCAATGGGCACTTGCAGGGAAGGATGTACTATGTATTCAGTTATCTTATTATTTATTTCCCCCTTTTATCCCCTCTAAGACCCGCCATCATTTTATATGTTGGTGGGTCTTTCTTTTTTTAATTCAAATTACGCAATAAAATTTCATAATTAAATTTTTTGAAAAAAGTAAAATTTTAAATTTAAAATTCGAAAACTGAACTTTCAAAGTCAAAATCTAAAATTCTATCATATGGTTCACTTTAATCTTTCAATTATAGTAATTAAAGTAATTAAAGCTCAGGGCAGGCGTACTGCAAATAAGCTTTCGAGCCAGGGGTTAGGCTTGGATCAAACTCAACTCGGTTACCCGAAATGCTAAACATCGAAGAGCTGACCACGGGAACTATGCTAACCATGGGGGTTTGCTTGTCAATAGGTTCAGGCTGGTCACATCTTAAAATATGTTCAAATACGGATTCGCCAATGTTACTTGCAATATTTGCTAGTTGCGAGCCATAGTCACTCGAGCAAATATCTCCTAAAACGCCAGCAGTGGCGCTTGTTGCCGCGGCATAAATATAGCCATAGCTTCCGCTCACTTTATTGACTTGATTGTTTTGCTCGTTCAGGCAAGCGCTATCATTAGGTTGCACAATTAAAGAGTGCACGCGTAGGCTTTTGCCAGCATATCTTTGGGTAACTGCGCTCATTAGGTAATTAATTTGATCTTTTTGATCAAGCGCATATTCTGAAAGCTTTGAATACAAAGAGCTTCTGGCATC
Organism: Bdellovibrio sp.; assembly: GCA_020720425.1. Lineage (GTDB taxonomy): Bacteria > Bdellovibrionota > Bdellovibrionia > Bdellovibrionales > Bdellovibrionaceae > DYOP01. Next base: position 1,273 of record DYOP01000020.1, read on the forward strand.
TTCATCAGAAAGTACAACAATAGCTAAGTGGGCCTCGGGCCTAATAAATGAGTTGTAATTATTTTCAACCAATAAACTTGCGGCATAAAGAGCCCTTTCGTCAGGGCTTGGGCAATTAGCTTGGTAGTCAGAATTTGAAGGCGATGAGTGTTGGCTTAAAAAACTTTCGCATTGAATGGTTTCATTTCTCTCAATAGCGCTTCTGAATAGAGAAATGCGCTCAGCAGAGCTTGCCGTGTTTTGTTTAGAAATAAAAAAGCGACCCGAGCCCATAGAGATTAATCGGCCGTTTTGTAGGGCGCCATTTTGATTAATACTTCTTGGGCCGTTTGATGATGAGGCAATGTCTGTTGTGGTAACAGCAACGCGGTAATCTACATTTTGGTCATCTAAAACTTGTATAAAAGTGCTAAACCTATCGGCAATTCGGTTTTGCTCGTAAGACATCGAGGCGGAGTTATCATCGACAAATAAAATATCAACTTTTCCCTCGTTTGGAATAATTTCATAACGGTGTTCTTGTCTTCCGTTTACGGAGTAACAGTTTTCGCCGCAGTTAGCATCTTTAGAAAATTGAACAGGAGCGCAGCCCACATAGTAACTGAGGCTTCCTAGGGTCAAAAGACCCACAATCAATGGTTTTGTGTATTTCATATTAAGCTCCCATCGGTTAAATCTAATTCTGCTAACACAAGATACTAACAAACCAAGGGCCGCTTCTAAAGCTCGCCAGGAAATTATTACCTGTAGATAAGATAGACAGAGCCCCTTTTTGTTACTTCTTATAAATTTTTGTGATTAATAGCTTTTGGCATAAAATCATCTAAAAAAAGGAGACGTTTATATGAAATCACTTGCGCTGCTTGCATTGGCCCTATTAATTGCCCCATCGGCTTTTGCCTACAACGGCATTTGGAAAATGTGCCAAGGTCAGGCCCAGTTAGAGGATGCTGCGCCCGAACCTATTTTTGTTAATCTCTACGAGTTTAGAAGCGTTAAAGGCCGAAAAACCCAAGTGACTTTAATCTATAAGTCTTATGTTTTAACAGGCGCTTTTGACTCTTCTGAAGAAAAAATAGGAGAAGTGCTTCTTAACAGAAATCAAAACCTGCCCGAGTTTAATGGTACAGCTCATGTGTTACTTGATAGCAATGAGGTCGAGCTAAAAGGAGTATTAACTTTGCGCTCGCAGTACGAACTCGACACACGTTTAAGCTGTCAGTTAATTAGCAAATAGTTGGCTTCTGCCCCTTGCTTGCATTTACCCGACTCTCGCTTTTTCAGGGTCGACTTCTACGGTAAAACGAAGACCGAGGGCATGAATAAGCTGATAAATCGTTTCGTAGCGGGGTTTAGCGTCCTTGTCTTTGTCAAGAATGCGATAGAGAGATTTCTGACTTAAACCCGCTTCGTTTGCGAGTTTCTCATAGCCACGAGCCTCGGCGATTTCACGAATGGTCATCAAAATCACTTCAGGCATATCGGAGTTCTCTTCAATGGCGGCTTTGAGATATTCTCGTTGATTCTCTGTGCTTTCTTTCAGCCATTCAATCGTGCCTTCTTTGTGATCAGCACCAGCATAAGTTTTGCCGTTAATTTTAATCATCACTTCTCCTTTTGAAGTCGGCCCAATAGCTTTTAGCCGTTTCAATATCGTTGGGTTGCGAGCTTTTATCGCCGCCACAAAGAAGGACGATAATTGCCTCTCCTTGTTGGGCAAAATAAACCCTGTATCCAGCACCAAAAAAAATTCGAAGTTCACTCACTCCATCACCGACGGGTTTGGTATCGCCAGAATTACCGAGGGCAAGCCTTCGGAGTCTCAACCGAATACGAGCGGCCACTGTGCGGTCTAAATCCATGAGCCATTCTTGAATGGGCCTTTTGCCGTTAGTTGTTTCGTATTCAATGAGGTTTTTCGGTGTTGCTTCCACATCTTAAAATGTAGCCGATTGACTACCTTAAGTCAAGACACGCATAAAGGTCTCGTTTTTTTGTGTATCAAAATCATCCAAAAAATTAAAAAATTTTACTTATCCCTAGGAACTTTTAAAAAAGTTCACCCTCTCATTAAAATATGGGTTATCCTGTTAAGGGCTCATAAGGGGAGGGTGTTTTGAAAAAGTATTCAAAAATAAGCTTTATTGGTTTGTTGAGTGCTTTACTTTTATTATCCTTTCAAAATTGCGCCGAGTTTACTTCGAGTTTTGAATCTCTTTATGTTAAAACGGGCTCTGGTGACCAAGGATCATTAGATGATGATGAGTGTGGTGAAGATGGTTTGTGTTACTATGACCCTCTTAAAATCGAGGGCTTTAAGCCTGGGCCCTTGATTGGCTCTAAAAACGAAAGATGCCAAATTGTTCAAAATCCCATGATGGTTTATAAAAAACCAAATGTGGTCAAGCAGATTTTGGATCTCAATTTTCAAATTTCAAATAGTGATGTGGTGGTATTAACTCAGGCCTACAAAACGGATAGCGTAGATTCAGTGGTAGCATTACAAAGCAAGGCGTTTTTTGTTTCGGTTAGAGAAGACGTAAACGAAACTTATTATTACTTAGCGGTTTTAAATTCAAATAACCAAGTTCGATGTAAAACAGAAATGGCAAAAATTGTTTATAAAAAACCAAGCTGTAATTTGCAAGTAACTACTTCTTATATTCATCCGGGAGAGTCCGCAGGAATCATAATCAACAATAATTTGGGGGCCTATTTAGACTCTTTAAAAGTAGGCTGGGTTCGAAAAAAAGATGGAGCCATTTATGATAATCAATCTAAGTGGGA
>DYOP01000020.1:4159-22849 GCA_020720425.1 Bdellovibrio sp.
TCAGCTCAATTGCCTGTTATTCAAATTGGCGGGGGAACTTCTGAGTATACAACCCCCAGGGTTTCGCCGACCATTGATCCCGCGTATCGGGTCGACCGGCTTCAAACTTATTATATATGCGGTTACCAAGTTGATAAGGTCACAGGCTGGGATCAGTCAGGATTTGGTAACTCGCAGTGCAATCTGGTCAAAGACGAAGTTCCCGCTGATGGTTGCAATTAAATCGGCAATCCCCACACGGCAATTAAATCAGTCCCTCGTCAAGGCGAGTAGAGGGCAACTCCTGACGAACTATTTTTTATTAAACCACTCGCCGGGCCAAACAAAGGAGTCTTTGGCTTGGGCTGTTTCATATTTATGGGGAAAATCTAAATTAAAGTGAATGCCCCGTGACTCTTTTCGTTTTTCAGCGCACAAAACGGTTAGGTAGGCAATCAATGTGATATTTCTGAGTTCGATAATATCTCTTGTTGGCTGAAAATCCGAAAAGTGTTGTTCAACTTCTGTTAAAATAAGTTCTAATCTTTGACGGGCGCGAGCTAGGCGCTTTTGAGTTCTAACAATTCCAACATAGTTCCACATCAAGGTGCGCACCTCATCCCAAATATGTCCAATGACAATAAGCTCATCTGAATCAGAAAAGGCAGGCTTTATCCATTCGGGAACAGAAAGAGTGTTACTATTTGCGGTGACCTTACTGGGTAGAGTATCGTTATGACCTGAGCTGCCATTACCATCGGCACTCATGTTACTATTTGCGCGACCTATTGTGTTACCACCCATGTTGTTTTTAAAGGTGCTACTGATGAGGATAGCGGCATTATGGCCCATAACTAAACATTCAAGTAACGAGTTAGAGGCTAAGCGATTAGCCCCATGAAGCCCTGTGCAAGCGGTTTCGCCAACAGCATAAAGATTTTTTATATCCGTTTGGCCAGATAAGTTGGCATAAACTCCGCCGCATAAGTAATGCGCGGCAGGCACAACGGGGATAGGGGTTTGAGTGATATCAATATTAAATTCTAGGCACCTTGAATAAATCGTTGGAAATCGGGTTTTAATAAACTCTGATCCTAGGTGGGTCATATCAAGATAAACACATTCGGCCCCTGTTTTTTTCATTTCTGAATCAATGGAGCGGGCCACAATATCTCTTGGCGCTAAGGCCCCTAAAGTGTGGTAACGCTTCATAAACTCATCACCCGAAGCGTTGATGAGCTTTCCGCCCTCGCCGCGCAGGGCCTCGCTAATTAAAAAGTTTTGTGCTTTTTCATGAAATAAAACTGTGGGATGAAATTGCATAAACTCTAAGTTGGCAACCCGGGCTCCCGCGCGAAACGCTAATGAAATGCCATCACCCGTAGCCCCACTCCAATTTGAAGTATAGAGATAGGCTTTTCCGGCGCCCCCTGTGGCCAGTAGGGTTACTGGGGCTAAAAAACTGACGATTTGATTTGATTTTTGATCTAATACATAAGCGCCAAGTACCGTCGTGGGATCAGTTGTTAGAGGATTTACTTTTTTATTAATGATAAGCTCAAGGGCCACATGCTTTTCGAAAATTTTAATATTTTTTTGGCTTAAGGCTTTGCTACTGAGGGCCTGTTGAACGGCCGAACCCGTGTGGTCTTCGACATGAACGATGCGCCTTTGGGAATGGCCGCCTTCGCGCGTTAAGGCTAATAGATTTTTTTGAGTTTGCTCGTCATGGCCATCAAAATTAACACCCCAATCTATTAGCTGACGAATTCTTTGAGGGGCTTGTTTGATAACTTCTTCAACAACTTCAGAGTGACAAAGTCCATCTCCAGCTATGAGGGTATCTTGAATATGGCTTTCAAAGGTGTCACCCTCGGCTAAAACGGCGGCAATCCCCCCTTGGGCCCAGTTTGTATTGGTATCAAACAGGGATTCTTTTGAAAGAATAGTAACATTAATATGCTCTGGTAAATTAAGGGCCGTTGATAGCCCAGCCAATCCTGAACCTATAATAAGAACATCGGTTTTAAAGTTTTGCATGACCAATATTTAATTAATTTACCTCATTTACGCAATAGACTTGTTAGGCTCAAACAAATTTATATCCAAATTATTTTGAACTCTATCAAATAATATCTAATTAAAATCGAATAGTTACTTGATTATTGTCATTAGCCAAAATTACAATGACCCTATGGAGCAACTGAAATTAAAAAACAATCATTTGGGAACTATTAAATTTGGTTCTGAGTGTAATAGCATTGTGATAAAAGGCCCTCGCTCTATATGCGGTAGCCATTTGAATGGCCGCGGCCTTACTGCCGGTAGCCGTGCTGTTAGCTTGAGGTTGGTTCAGTTACTATTTGTTTTTATGCAGTTGGTAGGCACAGCAAAAGCTCAAACTACAATGGACTCGGACTTGGCTTTAATTTCAGAAACCTTTGCTCGTGAGATTGTATTTATGCAAGAAATGGCCGAGTCGCCTTTTAAGCGCTTAGAAACAACGTTACTTAATCTGAACCCTGAAACCCTTATGTTAACTCAGCCTCTAACGGAAGAACCCTTTTTAGCCCTTGGTCTTTTGATGGGTGAGCAAAGCAATCAGCCGCAGATGATTTTAGCAGCTCAAGCCAGTTCACTTGTTAATGAGTGGAAAAAAGTTTTTCAAGAGCTTAAACTTAACCAATTAAAGGTGCTTCCTGCGGGGGTATTTTCAAGTGATTACGCTTTGGTCTACTCTTACCAATGGGAGGGGAGAAAGGCATGGGCTGCGTGGAAGGCGCCCTCTTTGATTCGGTTTTTACAAACAAAAAGTCCATTTTTTGATAGGTACTGGATTATGAATTCAAATAGTGAATTGCTATTTGATTCGAATGGCCAATACATTGGTAAAAAGCAGACTCTTTCGAGTTCCCTTGAGCAATTTTTAAAGAAAAACTCTTCTGTGGGCTCATGGCAAGAAATGTCGGATCAAGGTGAGAGCCTGGTTTCAGTCATTAAAAACAATAAATATTTGTTTTATGTTGTGGGTTACCAAAAACCTGAGTCGTCGTTTATTAAAAAAAATGGTCTATTAATGTTACTCATCTTGCTTGGAGTTACGGCTTTAGGCATGGGATACTACTGGTATAAAGATAATACAAAAGACATTGCAAAAGACATTGCAAAAAGGCCCAATACATCAAAGATAAAATCAAACAAAGAAAGTATAATTTCTTCTGATTCAATCTCCGTTCAAACCCCAATCTCCGCTCAACCGCCAATCTCGGGGGCTCGCGATATTTCAACTCAATCACCGGCTTCAGCTCAAACAGCTATTTCAACTCAATCACCAGTTTCTACAACGCCCAACTTTTTAGCTCAGCCCGCTGCAGAAGATCAGAGCCCTTTTAATAAACACAGTATGATTTTTCCAGATTTACAGTTTGAAAAAATCATTAATGATTGGGATGACGATGAGCCCAGTCAAGCTGCGGTAACTTTATCCAAAATTGATTTAGCCCTCGCAACAACTCCTTCTGGATCTTCCGTTACCGCATCTCCTGCTGTTCACTCTGAAGCTCACTCTGAAACTCTCTCTGTCGCCTCCCCTGATTTGCCTTCCCTAAGCCAAAGCCGCAACACCAATCACAATCATAATCAAAAAAAGGGTTCTTTTGAGGCAAAACAAACGCAAGAAATGGATCACAAAATAAATATAAGTCAGACAAAAAAAACAGAAGGGTTACTTAAGTACCCCATTTTGGTGCGGCGACCTCTCAAGAGGAGTTTAAAAGATGATGCTTAATTCGCAGATCAGAGGCCAATTTGAAATTGGTCTTAATATAAATGATCAATTTCACCTAGCTTCGTTAAAAACATTTTTATCCCTTAAGGGTTATGAGGTCGTTGTTTGGAGCGATCAAACTCTTTTGGAAAAGCAAAACTCCACCTATGCCAATAAGCCAAGTCATGTGCTGGTGTTGCAAGATCGGCCCAAAAAAGAGCTCGATATATTGATTGAAAACTTAATTTCGCTAAACTCAGAATTGGTTTTTATAATCTTGTGTGATTCAGAAAAAGTGGCTCAATTTGAAAGTTACCAAGCATTTGGTCTTTCGGGACTGGCAATTAATGACTACGGTATTGAGACAAGTGTTTTTTTATGGGTTGATCAAATTGTTTCAGAACTTTTTTTAAAATATCAAAATGAGCAATTTGTTACTCAATTTGAATCGTTAAATTTAAAAATTAAATCCTTGCAAGAGCAGCAAGCCCAACTAGGTCAAGGGTATGAACAGGCAATCAATCAACAAATTAAAATAGGTGAAGAGCAGTTAGAGGCATTTAAAGCCGAGGCCCAAAAAATTGAGTCAGAAGTGAATTCTCATTGGCAAGCCAAATTTAATCAACATCAGCGAGAACTTGAATTAGAAAAAAATAAAAATCAAAATTTAAATTCAAAAATTTTGCTTTTAGAAAATGAAAACAAAAAAAACCAATGGCTGGGACAAATTGATTTTTCAAGTTACTTATCAAATGCTTTGCAGGTGACTCAGCCCGCAGGGCAAATGGTTGTTTTTTGGGAAGAGCTTAAAAGCAGATTGGCTCCATTTAAGTGGAGGGCCTATTACTTTAAGTTTGTGGCTGAGCTTCAGTTATTTTTAATGACCCACTCAGATAGTGAATCAACCGATCAGTTAATGGCGGGCCAAGGAGCCAGTTTTAGGCCGGCCCATCATCAATTAGGAGCGGTTCATAGCTTTTATTTGGCCTTAAAAGAAAAAAAATATCCTCCTGCTTTTTTAGAATTTTGCAAAACAACTCTTAACTTAGAAACTTTTGAAGTGTTACCCCACCAGATCGGTCCAAACATTGAAGGATTTTTGGTTTTAGCGGCCGAAGGCTCCTCAGATATAGATCAGGCTTTTGAGACTACAGATGTTTATTTTAAGGCCAAGCAGCTTTGGGCCCTATTTGAATTAATTTATCATAATATAAAACTTCAACAGACAAGCCATGTGCAGGTTAAAAATCAAGACTTGGTAACGGGTCTTGGCAATAAAGAAGCCTTTTTTGAAAAGCTACATCTCGAGGTTGCGCGTTCGCGAAGGCTTCATCAGCCCGTTACCCTGATTCAGATGAGCCTTGATTACTATTCTGAAATTTTATCAATTCATTCGCGTGAAATTATGGATCTCGTTTTTAGACAGCTAGCAGAAATCGTAAAAAGTTCGAGCCGAGTTAATGATTTTGTATTTAGAACTGACGAAAATGAGCTAACCCTGTTATTGCCTCATACGGCGATAAAAGGCGGGGCCATAAGGGCCGAGCGCTTAAGACGGTTTATTGAGTCCTATGAATTTAGTGATATTAGCTCTTCGCATGTTACCGTAAGTTTTGGAATGAGTGAGTTTCCACAATTAGCTTCAAGCCCCGAAATTTTAGTGGCCACGGCCCATCAGGCGCTTGAGTATATTCAAAATAAATCTTCAAATAAGGTTTGTTTATACACGCCTCAAGATTTTTCAGGTGCGAGTTTGTCAAATACGTCAGCAAAAGGTAGAGAGTCGATATGAGCTATCGTCCAACTCAGGCCGTTATTAATGTCGAGAATTTTAAACACAATGTTGATAATTTGAAAAAAAATTTAGGCTCTCTGTTTTTTTGTCCCATGATTAAAGCCAATGCCTATGGTCATGGCGATCAAATGATGGCAAAAATTTTATCTCAAATGGGTGTTCCGTATAGGGGCGTTGGTCTTATTGAGGAGGCTCTTCATATTAGATCAGTCGATTCTAATCAAAAAATTGTTTATTTCGGAGTGATTGATGAACTATGTTTAAAAGAAATTATCTTTCATCAAATTATTCCGGTTATTTCGGGGCCTGGTGAATTAAAATTACTAGGTCAGTATTGCCACGGGCATAACTTGTTGTACCCTATTCACTTAAAAATTGATACAGGCATGCACCGTTTAGGTTTTTTGCAAAGTGAGTTATCTAATTTAATTGAGCAATTAAAAAGTTATCCTCAACTTCAGGTTGAGGCCGTGATGACCCATTTTGCAATCGGCGAAGACATACAGGATGATCAGGGCCTAACGCAAAAACAAATGACTGAATTCAGACAAAGCCTTTTGCAGTTGGGTTTAAAGTTCAAATATGTTCATGCTTTAAATTCGGCGGCTCTTATTGGTTTAGCCAATTCAGGTGATACCAAGCTTTTAAGTCAGTTTCAAAACATAGGGGCAAGGCCCGGACTGGCCTGTTATGGTTACTCGCCTGTACCCAATAATAATGTTATCAGCCTTAGGCCAGTTATGAGTGTTTATTCAAAAATTGTTCACATAAAGCCAATCGAAAAAGGTCAGGGGGTTTCGTATGGCCATACTTGGGTAGCCCAGAAAAAATCATGGATTGGAATCATTCCCATGGGGTATGCTGATGGCTACCCACGAGATCTTTCGAACAAGGCCTATGTTTTAGTTTTCGGAGAAAAATGCCCCGTGGTGGGTAACGTTTGTATGGATTATTTTATGGTCGATTTGACGGCTCTTATACCAAAGTACAGTTTTGAGCAGCTTCATTTTTGTTTGGTTACCATTATGGGGTATGATCAATCAGGTAGCCTTATTGGAGCTGATCAATTGGCCGGGTGGGGGTCTACAATCACTTGGGAAATTTTAACAAGACTCAGTGAGCGAGTCCCTCGAACTTACTTGGAGAGCCCTTGATTCAATCTGTCTTTAAATTTATTCAAAATAAACTGATACAAACGGTTGAGGCCCTTGGAGAAGTTATTTTGTTTTCGGGAAAGGGCCTTCAAGGATTTTTTGCTAAACCTTTTCGGGGGCTAGAACTTGTTAGGCAATTTGAATTTGTGGGTAACCAATCTTTTTTTATTATTGCTTTAACGGGTTTGTTTACGGGGCTAGCTTTAGCGTTTCAAGTTTATATGGGGTTTAAAGTAGTTAATGCGACTAATCTGATTGGGCCTGTTGTTGCTTTAGGTATATCTCGCGAACTTGGGCCTGTATTAACAGGTTTAATTATTGCAGCTAGGGCCGGAGGGGCCATGGCCGCACGAATTGGCACTATGAGGGTTAATGAGCAAATTGATGCTCTTGATGTCATGGGGATTGATACCTATAATTATTTAATCGGCCCTCGAATTATTGCCTCGATCATTAGTACACCCTTATTGACAGCCCTGTTTGATTTTTTTGCCATGGCGGGGGCTTGGATTTTGGTGGTTCAAATTGTGGGCTTAGATTCGGCAATTTTTTGGGATCGAATTGATCAAATTGTGCAGGTCAAATATATATTTGAAGGACTTTTTAAAGCCGCTATTTTTGGATTTGTTTTTTCAGTTATTTGTACATATCGGGGTTACCATACAAAAGGTGGGGCCCAGGGGGTTGGCGAAGCAACAAATAAGGGCGTGGTTAGCTCTATGGTTACTATTATTGTACTTGATTATTTTTTGATGAATCTTATACGAATGTACTACCATTTGATTGGAGTTAGCTCGTGACAGATTTAAGAACTCAATTAGAAAATAAAGAAGTATTTGCCACTGAACTTACCGATATATGGAAAAGCTTTGACGGCGGTAACAGCTTTGTTATTAAGGGCTTAGATTTAAAAATCCCCAAAGGAAGCCTAACTGCAATTATAGGATTTTCGGGAACAGGTAAATCGGTTATACTTAAGCATATTTTAGGGCTTCATAGGCCAACAAAGGGCTCGATTAAAGTCTTGGATCATGAGTTAGGCAAGATGACAGATCAGGAATTGGTCGTTTTTAGAAGAAAATTTGGAGTACTTTTTCAGAGTGCAGCACTTTTTGACGATATGACGGTACTTGAAAATGTCTGTTTTCCGCTCATTGAACACACCCCGCTTAAACAAGAAAAAATAATTGAGGTAGCCCAAGAAAAGCTTATGCAAGTGGGGCTAGCCGCAGCACACTTTAATAAGTTACCATCAGAAATTTCAGGTGGTATGCAAAAGCGTACCGGGTTAGCCAGGGCTTTGGCCTTAGATCCAGAAATTATATTTTACGATGAGCCAACAACAGGGTTAGACCCGATATTAACGGAAATGGTTGATGATCTAATTGTTGAAACACATAAATCTAGACCTGGAACAACCTCAATTATGATTTCTCACGATCTCGCGGCGGCTTTTAAAATCGCAGATTTTGTTGCGATGCTAGATGCTGGTCAAGTTCTCTTATCTGGCCCTCCCGAGGTTTTTTTTAATACCGATATTGATCTGGTTAAACGCTTTGTAAATAAAGGAATGAAGCTACAATGACATTGCTAACGGCCCCAAAACTTAAAGTTGGATTGTTTGCGATTATGGTGCTTGTTGGTACGGCCTACATGGCGCTTAAAGTTGGAGATAATCCCTCGCTTATGTCAGGCGGCCATGAACATTATTTTATGTTACCCGATGCTGGTGGCCTAGTTAAAGGCTCTCAGGTTAAAGTTTCTGGCATTCCGGTGGGAATTATTCGAGATATAAAACTTGTTGGCGCTGAGGCTAAAATAGTTCTGCTTATTAACGAAGATTTAAGTGTGACCACATCATCAGCGGCTCGCATAAAGTCTCAAGGTATTTTGGGGGATAAATATGTGGATATCTATCCGGGTTCACCCACAGATGCCCCGCTTGTTGAAGGGCAAGAAATTGTCAAAGTTATAGATCAAGGGTCTTTAGATAAAGTAGTTTCTGATATTGGACAAGTTTCAGAAAGCATCAAATTAGTTGCTAAAAACTTGGCCGAAGCCGTATCTGACGACGGGACCAACAAGCACGTGCTAGGGCGAATATTGTTAAATGTCGAAACGTTAACCCGCGATTTAGCTGAGGTAACATCAGAAAACAAACATGAGGTTGCCGAAATTATTGATAATCTTAATAGTGTTACTAAAACTTTAGATGAGGTTATCAACGAAAAGGGGCCAGATGGCTCTAAAAGTAAGCTCAAAATATCTATGGAACGATTGGATAATTCCTTAAAAAACATTGAAGAAATCACTGAAAAAATTAATAAGGGCGAGGGAACTCTAGGAAAGCTGGTTAGCGACGAGGCGACAGCTGAAAAGGTTGAAAATGCAATTGATGGGATCAATGAGCTTTTAGGCGGGGCCAACTCTATAGAAACTAGGCTTGATTTTCAGGCTCAATATTTAGGTAACATTGGCGGGGCTAAAACTTTGGTTGGCGTGGAGCTTGTTCCCGGAATTGATCGGGCCTACTATCTTGGCATTGTCGATGATCCCTCGGGATTAGTTGAGACAACAGATATTGCCATTACATCACCAAGTGGTGTGACCGACACTTCTGAAAAAAAGACCTATCACAATAAGTTAAAATTTAATATTTGGTTTGCTAAAAGTTTTTATAATTTAACCGTTCGGGCCGGACTTTTTGAAAGTTCAGGCGGGGTTGGATTTGACTACCATATTATACCAAATAAATTAAAATTCAGCACCGAATTTTTAGAGTTTTCCAATCTTAATATGAGAGCTTATTTTCAATATAATTTATGGAAAGGGGTATCTGTTACCGCAGGAGCACAAGATATTTTTAATAATGGCAAAAAATATTCGGGCTACTTGGGCGCAGGGATTCTTTTAACAAATGATGATCTTAAAATGTTACTTACCAGTTTGCCCACACCCTAATTAGGACTGAGGTTTTCAAGATGGAAAAACATATTTGGCTTGTTAAATCCAGCGGAAGACTGTTAGGGCCTTTTAGTGTTTACGAAATTATTGCCCATGTTCACTCTCAGTCGCTTTCTTTAATTGATGAAATGAAAAGACCGGATTCTGGTTGGAATTTTGTTCGTGACCATTCAGATGTGCTCGCTGCTGTTAAAAATTTATCCTCACAATCGGTTTTGGTAGAAAACACAAAAGATTTAAGTGCAAAAACTTTTACCCATACTCAAACAGAAACTATGGGGGCTAATTCTGCTTTAGAGTCAGCTGATGAGGCCGATATGTCCCCAAAAATTGAAAACGAAACCGAAGTATTGGGGCGAGTTATTAAAGCCTATGAAACCACTTTGGATCGAACAAAATCAAAAAACGATGGGGCGCCAGTTTATGGTTTTGCAGAAGGCCCAGAATTTGAAAAAAATTTAAAAAATAAAAAAAATAGTCGCAAACGTTTTTTAATTTTATCGGGTCTTATTTTATTGTTAAGTATATCAGGCTTTTTTGTTTATCAGGAAATGAAACAACGAAAAAAAGCTCAAAAGTCGGTGGAGCAAATTTTCGAAGCCAGACAATATTTTGAAATGGGGGATTTTCAAAAATCCTTTGACAGGTATATTTCTCTTTATCCAGCCAGCGAAAAGCTGTTGTCCACTCAAGATAAATTGCTTTTGGCTCATTTAGAATTAAGAAACCAGGGGCACTCAAGTCCTGTGGCTGAAGCTATTTTGGCCCAAATTTCTGAACCTAAAGTTATTTCTGAATGGCGCCTGTGGGCTTTTGCAAAACTAAAAATGGCGGCCTATCGTAAAGAGTGGGCTGAGGCCCAATTTATTTTATCTCGCCTTGAGTCGGTTTTGCCCTCTGATTTTGAAGTGCAATTGGCTGCTCCCTATTTGCTTTTTCTAACTGGGCAAATCGAGCAAGCTCAACAAAAAACGCTTTCTCTTTTGCAAACCGTATCTCACGGAGAAAGGGCCTATGATCAGGTCTTTGCCTTGTACTCTTATATTTTGCTCTCCATCCCGCATGATAAAGGCCAAGCTTCAGATTTAAAATTGGTAGATCCCATCTTAGAGGGAGAATTTAAAAAGAATATAGAAAGTTACCATCCTTATATTTTTTCTAAATCTATTTATTCGGCTTACTATGATATTTTTAATGGTAAGCCTGAACTGGCCATGGAAAAAGTTAAACAGCTGATGGATTATAATTTTTTTGATCACCCAAGATATATAAGATCTATAACCGCTTTTGATGGGTTTTTAAATTTTAAAACAATTGTACCTATTTGTGAAAGTGTTACTAACGCACTTATTGAGTATGCCGAAAAAAATGGAGAAAAAGCCGATTCGGTTTGGATTGTTCAAAACTATTGTGTTTACCATGGCAGCGATGCAAATCAGGCTCTAAAATCTGTTGCGGTGCTCAGAAAACAAGACCCTCAAAGCCCTTATTTAGCGGCTTTTGAAGCCATTTTGTTACTTGATCAAGATAAGCTGGCAGATGCCTCATCTCGAATTAAATTTTGCGGACAACTTAATATGTGTTTATTTGCTGAGGCGAATATTTGTTACCGTCAGTCAGATCAAAAATGTTTATCTTTTTTGCGCGAAAAGGCCCCCAACCAAACTTATTGGGGACCATTTTATTATTGGCTTAATGCTTATCTCGAAAAACAACGTCAAAATGAATTTTCAGCTAATAACTATATAAAAGAAGGGTTGGCGCAGTATCCTGATTATCAGCCCCTACTTAAGCTGAGGTCTCTGTGAAAGCAAGAGCCAAATATATTTTTCTTATTTTAATGGGTCTTCCTTTGGGGGCAAGGCCCGCGGCGACTTTGCCTATGGCTCCGTCAAGGTTACTCGAACTTCTTTTAACTCGTCCTGAAAACAATAAAAATACCCGAGTCTATTATTCCCATTTAGTGTTACTATTAAAAGACCAGAGCAATCAGGCTCTTAAACAAAATTCATTTAAAATAAGGCTTCCCGAAGGAGGAGGAGTTATTGATTTTGAAAATCATGTAAAAAACAATCCTCGAGGAGTTTTTAATCTTCAGATAAAAACTCCGGCACTATTAGAAAATCAAAGTTCGCTTCGAGTTTATTTTCTTCCGCGGGTTAAGCCCATAAGCCTTGAGTCATTAACTTTTGGCTCTTCTTGTAAGCACTTTTACAATGTATCAGGTGTCTTTAAGCCCGAGGGGCATTTGATGAGTAAAAATGGAATTGAATTAAGTTCAATTGATTTTAGGTATTTGCATACAATGGGCGGAGATTTTTATTTTGCATGGGATGTGGGTTCAGATACTTTTATGAGTTGGGTCAGGTTTGAGGACTCAAGATTTAAAGGAGAGTACTGTGCTCGCTAAGCGTTTTGTAGATTATCTTTTAGCTTATAAACGATATGATCCGGCTGCTAAATCTATAATCGAAATTGCCCTGCTTTATCCAGGGCCACGGGTTATGCTTTTTTATACTCTCGCCCATGAGTGTTACCGGCTTAAAGCGTATTTTTTAGCCCGTCTTTTATCTGAACTCGGCCGCTTGTTAACGGGAGTTGAAATTCACCCAGGAGCTAAAATTGGTCGGCGCGTAGTAATTGATCACGGAATGGGTATTGTGATCGGAGAAACGGCCGAGATTGGAGATGATTGCATTATTTTTCATGGAGTCACATTAGGGGGGGTTAAATTTGACCCAGTTAAACGCCATCCTACGGTTGGTCAGCGTGTTATGTTAGGGGCCCATTCGGTGATTTTAGGACCTATTGTTATTGGTGATGGGGCTCAAATTGGGGCTCAAGCTTTGGTAACAAAAGATGTTCCTAGAGGGGCTGTTGTTCGCGGCTTAAATAGAATTGTTACTTCGGAAGAATAATTAAAACAAATTCAGCCTTATCTATAGGGAGCTGGCTTAGGGCCTGCTTAGCGGGACCTTCAAAAACCCACTCATTGGGTTGAGTTAAGTTAAGTGATAAAAAAATGGGTCTATTTAAAAAGTGCTGGTCAGCTTCGAGTAAAGTTTTTTTTAAGCGATAAGGGGTGTCCATAATAATAATGGGCTCATTTATTTTTTTTAACTCCTGCCATTTTTGAGCCCGAGGCTCGTTTGCCGCGGGCAAAAATCCTCTAAAATAAAAAGAATCAACGCGTTGGCCTGCCAGAGAAAGGGCAAGCATAAGGCTTGAGGGGCCAGGGAGCCCCAAAACAGGCACTTTGCTTTTTCGGCAAAGGCCCACCAAATCTGAACCAGGGTCGCAAAAAGCCGGGGTACCGCAATCGGTGATCAGAGCCACTTGTTTGGTTTTGCAAAGTTCCACTAATCTTAATAAGTCCTCAGGCTGGCTGTGTTCATTGAGCTGTTCAAGGGGCTTTCCTTTAATTCCGTGATGTCTAAGCACAGGGGTGCTTTCTTTAAACTCTTCAACAATAATAACATCTGAATTTTGTAAAACCTCCAAAGCCCTGAGGGTTAAGTCATTCATATTGCCAAGAGGTGTGGGGACTATATAAAGTGCCATAGAGCTATAGTTTGTATTCGATCTTAGTTGATCACGCAACTTGTTAAAGACTTCAAAAATAAAAAAGTTGGTTTCGAGTGGCCCTTTTGATAAGTCATGGGTTGATAAACCTAATCAAGATTTAAATGTCAAAACAAGGGAGACAGTAAAGTGAACACACGAAAGGTATTTTCAAACATTTGGGTGCTTCCATTTTTAATATTTTCTTTATCATGCACTTCTAATAAAGACGAATTAGGTAGCATTAAAAACCCAATTAAACTTTTTTTTATCCCTTCTGTTGATGCTAAGGTCATCGAAGATAACTCAAAAGCATTTGAGGCCTATTTAGAAGCCGAAACCTCTTATCAATTTGAAATTGCCGTTCCTCAATCCTATATTGCTGTGGTCGAAGCCTTTGGCACTAAAAAGGCCGATGTCGCTGCTTTTACCACCTATGGATATATTTTAGCTCACGAAAAATACGGGGCAGAGGCCCGCATGACTGTTTTAAGGCATGGCAGCGCCGATTATAAATCTCAGTTTGTAGCGCGCACAGATAGCGGCATTAAAACGGTTGCTGATTTGGCCGATAAAAAAATGGCTTTTGTAGATCCTGCTTCGGCCTCAGGGTACCTGCTTCCGCTTGGTACTCTTAAAGATAAAGGGATTAAGTTAAAAGAAACTGTTTTTGCAGGTAAACACGATAATGTGATTTCTATGGTATATAACAAGCAAGTAGATGCGGGGGCTACTTTCTGGTCACCCGAAGACGAAGAGGGAATTCAAGATGCTAGGCGACTTGTTAAAACCCAGTATCCTGATGTTGTCGATAAAGTAAAAATTATTGAATTAACAAATTCAATTCCCAATGACCCGATTGTTTTTAGAAAAGATATACCTGAGCCAATGAAGCAAAAAATTGAGGCTGCCTTTATTAAATTTGTATCAACAGACGAAGGTAAACAGGCTTTTAAAAAAATCTATGGGGTTGATGGAATCAAAAAGGCAACTGATGCGGACTATGATGGCGTTAGGGTTATGCTAAAAAAACTAGGTCAAGATGCTTCAGAACTTCTTAAAAAATAAGGGACTTATTTTAAATGACTGAAAATATACTTGAAATAAAAAACTTAGTTAAAACCTATCCAAACGGAACAAGGGCACTCAAGGATATTAGTTTTAAAGTTAAGCGCGGCGAGTTTTTAGTTATTATTGGATTATCTGGGTCTGGAAAATCGACCCTTTTAAGATGTATTAATCGACTGCATGATCCTACAAGCGGTGAAATTATTTTTAATGGAAGTAATATCGCCACTGTCGAAGGAAAGCTTGTGCGCCAGGTGCGAAAAAAAATTGCCATGATATTTCAACATTTTAATTTGATCCCCAGACACACGGTTATGTCAAATGTGCTCATGGGCCGCTTGGGTAACATGGGGACTTGGGCTTCGATTTGGGGACGGTTTTCTTCGGATGATCAAAAAATGGCCATGAAATATCTTGAGCTTGTAGGGATTAAAGAAAAAGCAAAAATGAGGGCAGATAACCTTTCGGGCGGTCAGCAGCAAAGGGTCGCTATTGCCCGCGCCTTGACTCAAACTCCTGAGGTGTTACTTGCTGATGAGCCGGTGGCCTCGCTTGATCCGGCAACAAGCCATACGGTTATGGATTATTTAAAAAAAGTAAATAACGAGCTGGGGATTACGGTCATTGCTAATTTGCACTTTTTAAGTTTGGTTAGAGAATATGCAACACGGGTGATTGCCTTAAAAGGCGGAGAGATTGTCTTTGAGGGTAACCCCTCAGAAATAGATGATGCTTGGTTTGAACGAATTTATGGGGCAGGAGCTAGAGAAGTTCAAATTCACTAACATAAAAAAAGTTTAATATAAAATTAAGGGGCAATTTTGATGAAAGGTCATACAGTTAAGCAGTTGATATTTGATGGAATTATGGGGGCCTACCTTTTGTTAGTATCGTGGTTTATGCTATTTTCATCATCACCCGAGGCTTTTTTAAACTTAAACCAAAACACTCAATTGTTTGTTTTATTTTTTTTAGTAAGTGCGGGGCTAGCCTATTTTATAAATAAAAAAGGCTATAAAACCGCAGGGGAGTTGATTTTTGAGCCTGCCCATAAAAAAGCTCAACAATTAGAAGCGGTTTCAAAACTTAAAACAATATGGTTTTGGGAGTTAGGCTTATTTTTGTTTTTTACTTTTTTTGTGGCCTTTGAGGTGACTCACTTTTCGTTTACCGAGCTTTTAGATAAAGACGGTTTTGATGGTGCCATTCGATTATTTAATGGGTTATCGCACCCTAATATGGACTTGTTACCAAAGGCTGTGGTCAATATTGTAATTACTATTTTTATGGCTTTTTTATCAACGGCATTGGCGATTCCGATTGCTTTTGTTTTAAGCTTTATGTCGGCAAAAAATATTATGAATTCGCCTGCGGCATTTGCTGTATATATGTTACTCAGAACGGCATTTAATATTATGAGATCAATTGAAGCTTTAATTTGGGCTATTATTTTTTCGGTTTGGGTTGGAATAGGGCCCTTTGCAGGAATGCTCGCTTTAATGATTCATTCGGTCGCTTCTTTAGCCAAACAGTATTCTGAAATTATTGAAACAGTCAGTGATGGCCCAATCGAAGGTATTTTATCAACGGGCGCAAGCCGGCTTCAGATGATCTGGTATGCCATTGTTCCTCAGGTCGTTTTGCCTTTTATTAGTTTTACAATTTACAGATGGGATATCAATATTCGAATGGCTACTATTATTGGCTTAGTCGGCGGGGGCGGCATCGGTACAATGCTTATTCAGTATCAAGGGCAAGCGATGTGGAATGAAGTAGGCACTATTATTTTAGTTATTGCTTTTGTTGTTTGGTTTATGGACACAGCATCAGCTTATTTAAGAGAAGCTTTAAAATAATATATTAAATATGAATTATATAATATTAGGCTAAATAAGTAGTTCTCTTTTATGCTGCTTTTAGGGCTTTGCCATTTGATAGCCCGTCGTTATTTTTTTATTTTTAGCTTTCATCTCTGTATTTAAATTTGTAAGCGCTTTTTCAAAAGCTTTTTTAATTTGGCCATGTTCGGCCTTTCCGAGTTTAGCTTGACTGTTACCAATTAAAAGTCGAGCGGCCCCTTGGCCTATTTCGGCTCCTTCCATCGAAACCCCTAGAGTTATTTTTGATAAAGTCGTTTGTGGAATTTGGCCTTGAAGATATTTGCGAGTTAGTTTTTCGAGCGATTCGCCATGGGTTGCAATCATGTTTCGACTTTCGGCATTTGTAATTTTAGGACTAATAAAGCTTACTCGAAGTCCCGAGGGGGCATCTGTTTTTGAAAGTCTTGATATTAATTCTTTTTGTTCTTTTTGGCTAATTGATGAGGGTAACACGGCCACGCAGTCGTCCCCGGAGCATTTCATGTCGATAGAGCCGTGCCCCTTTTTTTTGCCCAAATAATTATCTATCAAAATAATTTTATCTTCCATGCGTCTTTTAAATACTTTGGTAACGGTTTGCTCAGCTTTTCTGGCCTGCTCTAGGGCATCATCTAAATTTTTAGAACGCGTAAGACCCAGCGCTGTTTCTCGAATGTTATAAGCTCCCATGCCGGCAAAATCCATGGATATGCCGCCCTTATTGGCATTATCTAAGGTGGCATTAATCCGTTTGGCCGAGTAAATCCCTGAGCTAAATGAGTCAACTTGGGTGGCATAAGTTTTTAAATCTTGGGCTTGCTGGAGAGTAATTTTTTGATTAAAAGTTTTTTCAATTACATTTTGAATGTCTTCGGGTGATTTTTCTTTTCTTAAAATTTCAAAAACTTCTCTTTTGGGTAGGTAGCTAGATCCATTATTAACGGGCTCAAAAAGTTCGGATTTGGAAAAATCATTTGAAAGTTTTTGCTGACTTGTTATTACATCAGAATAAGTCGTATCAAGAGCTTGGCGCACCTCGGGGGCATTAAAGTTTGTCATAGGGTTATCTTTTAAAGATCGGGCATATCGAGCCGCCATATTAGCCTCATCGGCGGTTTGCCCAATTCCCGATCTAAACCAGTGTCCCGTAAGATCTTCATCTCTTAAAATGTCTTTTTCGATAACTTCTTTTTTAAACTTACTATTGGCTTGGCTTAGGGCCCAATCAAGCTCCTTTTGAAAGTCCTTACTTTTTTGGTTTTCAATGGCAACTCGTATCGACTTAAAATCGCTATATAAAGTAAAATTTATGTTAGGATATTTTATTTTAAGTGCCTCCAGCTCTTTTAAAACATAATCCTTATGTAAATTAGTTAGTGATGTTACCAAGTTTTTATCTTTTAAAGTGTCGTTTAAATGTTTAAGCTGTGAGTTTTCGATATCTACAAAAAGTGTATTTTTGGGCGGGGGGCGAGCTAAAGCTACATTAATCCAGCGAGTATTTTCGGCTTCGCTGACAAAGGTGCGTTCGGCATAAAGCTTGATAAGATTTTGTCTATTTAAAAGGCGAGAGGGGTTTCGTACAACCGTTAATGCCTCTGAGGGAATATACTTTCGGCCTGCGACTTTTAGGGCCTTGGCCCCAAGGCCCCCTGGGCCTAACAGCATAAGAGGATCGACAACGAGAGAGGTAACTTCATAGCAGGCCAGCTCGTTTAATTTTTCAGGCGGGTAACATTGAAGTTTAATTCCTAAGGATTCAAGCCAAGAGTTGTTGTTCTCATCTGATTTTGTGTCAGAGGGCTTAGGGGGCTGAAGGTCAAGCGCTGCAAGGCATTGGGGGTTTTCGTTTTTTATGGTATCATAGCGATATTGGCTTTCAGCTGGGGTCCATTTTTTTGAAGCAGCCCTTTGAGCGGCTTGATTGCTGGCGTTACTAAAAACAGAAAGGCATTTATTGGCGAGCTTTCTTTTTTCAGTTCGGGCTTGGTTTATGAGCGTCCAAGAATCAACCTGAGATAGGCTTTTTTCTAAGTTAATATCTGAAATGAGATAATCCCCTTGGGTATTTTTTTCAGAATACTTGGGGAGCTTTCTGGCAATTTCAATTTTACAGGCCACAGACTTGTTGCATTCTTTTTGAAGCTTTAAAAGCTCCGAGTGATCATTTGAAATGGCCTTAAAGGCTTGATCGCCCATATTAACAAGTGCTGCCATTCTTTCGGGTAACCCAACAACGCTTTGAAAGGCGCCCTTAAAACAGGCGGCTGTGTTTTTAGCATTTTCAATGGGATTAAATTTTTGTCTTAATTGTCCAAGAGGGGTTTGGCAAATCGAACCTTCTTGTGCTTTTGAGGGGCTAGCCTCGGGATTTTGGTCAAAATAAGTTTGGCATTCAATCAGGCAAGCCTGATTTTGAAGCCCTGTTATTGAGTTTATTTTTTTTGTTAGGCAGACATCAACCGGTCTGGCTAGGCTAATTTCAGAAAACAAAATTAAAAAAATCAGTATTAACTGAGTGCCAAGCCGAGTGCCAAGCTGAGT
>DYOP01000020.1:22949-27952 GCA_020720425.1 Bdellovibrio sp.
ACAAAATTAAAAAAATCAGTATTAACTGAGTGCCAAGCCGAGTGCCAAGCTGAGTAACAAAGCCGATAGCATAATGACCGCTCTGTCTTGTGATTAAGCGTAGCTGAAATAAAAAATAAAAAAATAAAGAACAAAGCCTAAGCATCTACTATTATATATCGAACATAAGGCTTATTTTGTTAAGAGGACCTTGTTCTAGTTCTTGCTTCGTGTTAGCACTTCCCCCTATGGCTTATTCTGGACCTAAGCAAAAACTATTAAACGAGCTAAACAAAAATCCATTTGTTTTGGCTCCCATGGCGGCCATTACGGATCTCCCTTATAGATCATTTATAAAAGAAATGGGGGCCGGCATTGTTGTTTCAGAGCTTATATCGGCAACAGGTCTTAAGTATAGTTCTTCAAAAACCAAAGAGCTTATGAGGTTTCATGACGATCAGCACCCCGTAGGAATTCAAATTTTTGGAGAAAATGCAGAGCATATGCGCGAGGCGGCCCTTTATATCGAACAAACGGGGGCCGATTTTGTGGATATTAACTTTGGTTGCCCTGTTCCTAAAGTCGTAAAAAGGGGGGCGGGTTCGGCCATGTTAAAAGATCTTCCGGCAATGACTCATTTGCTCAGGGAATTAGTTAAAAGCGTTTCTATCCCGGTAACAATTAAAATTCGAACCGGTTGGGATTTAGAATCTAAAAATGCCGATCTTGTAAGTCAAATCGCTTATGATGAGGGGATTTGCTGGGTTGCCATTCATGGGCGAACGCGTTCTCAAGGGTATGAGGGGGCTGCGGATTGGGATTATATTGCAGAAATTAAAAGTAAAGCTAAGTTACCCATTATCGGAAATGGTGATATTCAAACCGCGCAAGCCGCCGTGCAAACCCTTGACAGGTCAAAATGTGATGGGGTCATGATTGGGCGAGGGGCTCTTAAAAATCCGCTTATATTTTTTCAGGCTCAGAAGCTGCGCTCTTTTTTAAGATTTGGTCAGGAGATTTTAAAACCTGAGGATTCAATTAGCCATGAGCAGATTATTCAAAGTCTTTTATCTCATTTAGAGCGAGATTATGATGCGCGTTTAGTTGAACTTCAATTTAAAAAACTTGTAACATGGTTTGCAACAGGGTATCCTCATGCCACTCAGTTTCGTAAACAGATTTATCAGGCTCAAGGTATTGAGCCTGTTAAGCATCTGGCCTCTGAGTTTTTTCGGGGGCTTGATCAGTCTTTAAGAGAAATCAACAATAACTTTTTAATGGGTGGGCACGGGTAACATTTATGATATGGAATGCAGAAAAAATTAGAAATATAGCAATTATCGCGCACGTGGATCATGGTAAAACAACATTAGTTGACCACTTGCTTAAGCAGGCCGGGACTTTTCGTGACAATCAGCATGTGGCTGATCGGCTTATGGATTCGATGGATCTCGAAAAAGAGCGCGGGATTACAATTTCAGCTAAAAACGCTTCATTTGCATATAAAGACTATAAAATTAACATCGTAGATACTCCCGGTCACTCTGACTTTGGGGGAGAAGTTGAGCGCGTTTTAAACATGGTTGATGGTGCTATTTTATTGGTTGATGCGGCTGAGGGCCCTTTGCCACAAACACGCTTTGTATTAAAAAAAGCACTCGAGCAAAATCTAAAAATTATTGTTTGCATAAATAAAATTGACCGCTCAGATGCAAGACCACAAGAAATTTTAAATGAAGTTTTTGATCTTATGATTGATTTAGATGCGCCCGAAAGCGCACTTGATTTTACGCCTGTCTACGCTGTAGCTCGCGAAGGTATGGCTACTTTGGATTACAATAATCCTACAACGTCACTCGAAGTTTTATACGAAAAAATCATAAACGAGGTGCCACCGCCTGTGATTAGCGAGGGCGAATCATTGCAAGTATTAGTTTCTAATATTTCGTATAGCGCTTTTGTTGGCCGCATGGCTGTTGGACGGGTCAGAGCGGGATCAGTCAAATTGGGAGATGATGTTATTGCCTCTCAAGAAAAGGGAAATAAAAAATTTAGAGCCTCAGCCCTTTTTCAATATAATGTAAACCAAATGGCAGCTGTTGACGAAATTGGGGCGGGCGATATTGCGATTATCGCAGGGATGGATGATTTTCAGATTGGTGATACCATAACAAGTGTTTTAGATCCTAAACCGTTACCAAGGATTCAGGTAGAAGAGCCGACAGTGGGAATGATTTTTTCTGTAAACGATGGCCCCTTTGTAGGCCGTGACGGAAAAAAGGTAACCTCTCGTCAAATCTTAGAGCGCCTCGAAAAAGAGCTTTTAAGTAACGTTGCCATTCGGCTTGAGCGAACCAATACCAATGAGTCTTTTAAAGTTATCGGACGAGGAGAGCTTCAATTGGGTGTTCTGATTGAACAAATGAGGCGTGAGGGTTTTGAGCTTTGCGTTTCAAAACCTCAAGTTATTTTTAAAAATGAAGGCGGAAAAAAGCTAGAGCCAATGGAGCTTGTTGTTATTGACGTGGCTGACGCCTACGTTGGTGCTGTGACCGAAAAAATAGGCATCCGAAAAGGCGTAATGACCAATATGGTAGCTAAAGGTTCGGGCCGTACGCGTCTTGAGTTTAGGATTCCCTCTCGGGGATTAATTGGTTATCGATCTGAGTTTTTAACTGATACCAGGGGAACGGGGCTACTCAATACCCACTTTGATGGATGGGATGACTACCGTGGAGATATTGATCATCGCATGAATGGGTCAATGATCTCTGACCGACAAGGTGTTACTACGGCTTATGCTTTATTCTCTTTACAAGAGCGAGGACGATTGTTTATCGGCGCTGCCGTTGAAGTTTATCAAGGTATGATTATTGGTGAAAATGCAAAAGAAAATGATCTCGAAGTCAACGCTGTTCGCGAAAAAAAGCTAACTAACGTAAGATCTTCAGGGGCCGAAGAAAAAATGGTTCTGACCCCTGTGCAGCCTCTCACTTTAGAAAAAGCAATTGAATGGTTGGGTGATGACGATCTTGTTGAAGTAACACCTAATAATATTAGAATGAGGTGTCGTATGCTAGACCCTCATCAAAGACGAAAAAAATCTGTCAAAGATAACGAGTAATCACTCATTTAATAATTGATAGCTAATGATATTTAAAATCAAGCTCCCAAAGGGGGGCTTGATTGAATATCTTAAATAGAGTTTTATGGTAGAGAATTTAAATAAAGAATTAAGATAAGGAATTAGGACAAAGAATTAAGATAAAAAATTTAAGCAGAGACTTAAATACTTTTTAAGTCTCATAGGCTAAGTTTTTGGAATTTTTTAAAACAAAAAAGAAGCTGAATAACTATTTTAGTTTTTCTAAAAGTTCGGGCTTATAAAGCACAACTAAAGATAAAATAAGCATTACGACAAGGGCGCCGATACCAATCATCCACACAAGATCAAGATTCATAAAAAACTCCTTGAGTTTAATCTAGTTTAGGAAAACCTTATTATAGATTTTATTTGTGCAAATGCAAATAAATTTAGTTTTATCTAAAGTTGAGAGAGTATTTTGCTTAGCTCATCAGTGGTTACAAACTTATTAACCGTTAAATCGGGTCTAAGTGTGCCTTTTGAATCATAAAAAATAAGAGTCGGTAGTCCTAAAATAGAATACTTTTTTTGGAGCTTATCTAAAAGATCAGAGCTATTTGTGGCGTCAAATCGAAGCCGAGTTATTTTGGCCGAGGCCGTTTTAAAAGCCTCTGTCGAAAAAGTTTTTTCATCAAGCTCATGGCAAGCGGCACACCAATCAGCATAAAAATCAATTAAAATGGGACTGTGATGAGACAGGGCTTTTTCAAGTTCAAGTTCAGAAAAAGTTATCCAGCCCGCCGAATCTGGTAACACCGAACTGTCTTGATTGTTTAAAGAAGGGGAAGACGGTGATGAGAAGGAAGATGGTTCTGACGATGAAGAGGATGGTAAAGATGATGATGGTGGTGGGGTTTGGATCTTTATATTATGTGTCCAAAGGGCCTCGTAAATTAAAAGTGAGCCAATAACTATTAAGCTCCAAGAGGCTCCTTTGCGAAGCTGAGCCAGATGGCCTTCTATGGGGTTAAAGGCTCCCTTATTAGATCCTAAAGCAACAAGGGCAACGCCCAAAAGAAAATTCCAAACAGATAGGGGGAATAAACTTTTTGAATAATAAAAGGCCATGGCAAGCAGCAGAATTCCGAAAAATGTTTTAACCCCATCCATCCAAGCGCCTGATTTGGGTAACATCTTAAGAGCCTGACTTGAAAGCCCTACGACTAAAAGAAGTTGCCCCATGCCAAGAGAAAAACTAAAAAGAGCCCAAAAGCCTAACCAAGCATCTTGTGTTTGGGCAATATAAGTAAGTACGCTCACTAAAATTGGGCCTACGCAGGGGCCCGCAATGACCCCTGAGATCAGGCCCGTTATAAATACGCCCCAGTAACCTGAAAGTTTTTTGGACTGTAGGGTTGAGGTAACGGCCGAGGGCAGAGCCATTTCAAAAAGACCAAAAGAAGAAAGGCTCATAAGTAAAAACACAAGGCTTACAAAGCCAATAACCCAAGGTGAACTAAGACTTGAGCCAAATAGGGCACCCGAGCTAGCGGCAAATACGCCAAGCAGGGCATAAGTGAGAGACATGCCTATAATATAAATACTGGCTGCCAAAAAAGACTGAGAGCGGCTTCGGGCATGGGCCTCGCGGCCTAAAACCGAGAGGGTGATGGGGATAAGCGGGTAAATACAGGGTGTAAAGCTTGTTAATATTCCTAAAATAAAAAGGGTCAAAAGCACAAAGGCAAAACTTTGACTTTGTTTAGATTTTGTAAAATCAAATTGCTCTAAATTAAGTGCCGATAAAATAGAAAAAGTTGAAGAAGGGGCGCTGGCGGATGAGAGTGTTTCATCAACAGCATTTTGTTTGCCACTATTGTCACCCGTATTGTCATAAGTGTTACCATTGTTTTTAGGTTTAACCTCTGAGGGGTTGATG
>DYOP01000020.1:28052-35208 GCA_020720425.1 Bdellovibrio sp.
TGCTCTGCTTTGCTCTGCTCTGCTTTGCTTTGCTCAGTATAACCTAACCCAATCTAAATCAAATCAGGTGATCTAAAGCCTGAGTTAAATCTTCTATCAAGTCCTCACTGCTTTCTAATCCAACAGATATTCTGATAAGGCCCTCATAGATATGAGCTCGGTCCAAATCAGAGGGGGTCATATCGGCATGGGTCATACTTCTTGGGTGTTGAATCAGTGATTCTGTTCCGCCAAGAGAAACCGCCAGATGAAAAATTTTTAAAGCATCAAGCACCGTGTAGGCGGCCTGACGAGTGTTATTTTTTAGCTTAAAGCTTATGAGTGAACCAGGCCCTAGGCATTGCTTTTTAAAGATGCGAGCCTGTTCGATTAAATCTGAGGATTTAATTTTTTTGGATTGCTCGGGTAACAGTCCAGGGTAAAAAATGTGTTCAATGGCGGGATGCTTTTTTAATGAATTAGCAATTTTAGTGGCTTTTTCGGCTTGTCTTTGCATCCTAACCCATACGGTTTCGATTGAGCGAGAAAGAAGCCATGCCACATCAGGAGCGGGGGTTGGTCCTAAAATAGTTCGATAATCCTGAATCTTTTTGATTAAAGATTTATCCTTGGCCAAACAAACGCCTGCGAGTAAATCACTATGGCCACCTAAAAATTTAGTAGCTGAGTATATGACAAGGTCTGCCCCAAGCAAAAAGGGCTGCTGAAATACGGGACCCATAAAAGTATTATCGATAACAACTAAAGTGTTACCATTGGATGACTCTTTAGCAAGTCGTGCACACTCTTGAATATCAGATAATCGCATAGTGGGGTTTGTGGGGCTTTCGATATAAAGCATATCAAAGGGCCCTTCGGTTTTTAACACTTTTTTTAATTGGCTAAGTTGAGAAGTGTCTACCGGAATGGTCTTAATCCCGAAACGATGAGGACAGAACTCTTTAAAAAACAAATAAGTGCCGCCATAAACAGGATCTGAATACAAAATTTTAGCGCCTTGGGGCAGTAATGCTAAAATGCTTGTAGTTATGGCGCTCATTCCTGAGGGAAAAAGCAAGGCGCAATTAGCCCCTTTTTCGGCTGCCACAATTTTGTCTTCAACGATTTCAATATTGGGGTTATTAAGCCGAGAGTAGATAAGGCCCGGCTCTTTACCATCATCACCTTTTAAATGGTAAGCTCTCTGAAAAAAAAGCTCACCCTCTTTGCTCGAATGGAACTCAAAAGTCGAAGTCCTAAAAACAGGCGCCTTAACGGAATATTCAGATAGTCCCGCTCGGTAACCTGCTAAAATAACAGAAGTAGCAGGGTGGTATTGCCGTAACGGATTTTTATAATCAGTAACACTGTGTTTGTCGTGAGTTGAAGCCGATCTTTTTTTTTGCGCTGAGGTTGGTGATTTTTTTTTCATAGGCAAATAGGTTACCTAGTGAAAGAGGGGGGCCGCAACTTTTTTATTAAACCCTCCCCCTGTTTTTAACCGACGGGGTCATTTTGGAGGGTTTGAGGCTTGTAGTTGTAAGCTATTAATATTATGTGATATTTGCTGATTACCAGACTTTGCTACAAGTTTATACAATTTAATTGTAGAACAAGGTACAAAAAATGCTACAATAATTGTAGATATTTTTGTTTTTGGAGTTTGTATGTCGGTTAATGATGAATTTGCATTTTTATATTCTCCTATCTGGATCAAATACTCTCAAGAGTCCTATAAGACACCCGAAGAAATTAAATATAGACAAGATAAAGCAAATCATTCGGTAAAAAATTGGCCCACTGTCAACTCTGATATTATTCGATTTAGAAAAGCAGGAGCTATCCCTCTATTTTTAACTTCAATTGAAAAAAAATTTTGGTTATATCCTTCAGATACCATTATGCGAAAGGCTCATGAAATCGAAAAACTGGGCCGGGAGCTTGATGCAAAAATTAACAACGAATCACCTTTTGCTGCCGAATTCAAATTAGATTCTACAATTGAAGAAGCAATTACCTCGGCCATCTACGAAGGTGCAAATAGTACCCGTGCAAAAGCCCAAGAGCTAATAGAGACAAATGCGTTACCAAAAAGTAAAGACGAGTGGATGGTAATAAACAATTACCGAGCTATGATGTGGCTTAAAGAAAATCAAAACACACCGCTCACTCTGAGTCTAATTAATCAAATTTACGAGATAGTAACACAAAACACGCTTTCATGTGACGATGCCAATTATTCTGGCAAGTTTAGAGATGATCGAGTCTATGTTTATTCGTCATCAAATGAATTAAAACACGAGGGAGCTGAACATTTAAAAATCGAAGCGGCATTAAGCGAAGCAATTGATCGAGTAGAAAATAGTCCTCGATATTTTCCTGTTTTATTAAAGGGCATCATAATGCATTATTTTATTTCATATATTCATCCCTATTTTGATGGAAATGGAAGAACGGCAAGAACCTTATTTTACTATATGTCGATTAAAAATAAATTAAATTTTGTGGAGCTTTTATCTGTTTCTGCCTATTTAAAAAATCATGGTAAGCAATATGAAAAATCTTTTGAAAAAGTTATAAAAAATGATTTTGATATGACCTATTTTATTGACTTTAATCTGGACGCACTTGAAGAAGCTTTAAAAAGGGTAAATAATAAAATTAACTTTTTGTCTACGATAAACAATTTAAAGTTTAAATTAAATTTATCTGCACACCAAGTCGGTTTGCTTCAAAAATTGGCTCTTCATAAATTTAGAACATATGATATAGAAAGTTACGCTCGCGCAATCAGCAAATCTCGTGAA
Organism: Bdellovibrio sp.; assembly: GCA_020720425.1. Classification (GTDB taxonomy): domain Bacteria; phylum Bdellovibrionota; class Bdellovibrionia; order Bdellovibrionales; family Bdellovibrionaceae; genus DYOP01. The sequence goes on from DYOP01000020.1 coordinate 30,839, forward strand.
ATAGCACGGCAAGAACTCAAGCAGCTTGCAGGGTTGGGACTTCTTGAAGAGAGTAAAAACGGCAAAAAATATATCTATAAAATAAATAAAAAAAACCTGCATAAACAGCTTAATACTTAAATGAGCGATATTGGCGAAAAAAGCGAGAGAGAGCAATCGCATGCGCGTGTGGATGATTGCAAGCGATATAACTTTTAAGTGTCTCCCAAATAAAAATGTTACTATTTAATTGCTTATAAGTGTAGTTAGGCTATCCAAAGACAGAGCTGATACTTTTTGGTTTAAACTGCCTTGGGCCAAGTCAGCCTTTCCGCCCCCTTTTCCGCCGAGTTGGGTAATGAGGGACTTAAATATTTGTCCTGCCATAAGTTGACCGGTAACAGGGTGAGTAACTCCAATAAGGCTAATAAAAGCTTCTTCTTGGGCGGGCTTAGTTTGAAGTATATAAATGAGCTTGTCTTGAGTCTTAAGCTGATCATGTATTTGCATAAGGGCTGGCTTTGTTAAATCATTAAAATCTAAAACAATAAGTTGATAGGTTAGTCCATTCACAGCTATTGATTTCGCTTCAGCTAAAGCCTTATTAAGATCAAATGACTGAGTCGATTTTAAAAGAAGATTTTTTTCAAGATCTTTAATTTGATTTTTAAGTTTATCAATTATATCGGTGGCTGAGTTACTGCCTATTTGGTTACTGGGGGCAGCGGCGGTAGAGGGCGCTCCCGAGGCCAGGCTGCCAACAAAAACGCTTTCCGGCAAATAGTGTTCCCAGCTCGCTGGCACACCTAGCTTATCAAGGACTTGTTTATGTTCGGCCCAGTGTTTTTTTAAAAATAAATAAGCTTGGTTTTGAGTTAAAGCTTCAATTCGGCGCACGCCTGAGCTAACGCTAGATTCGGAAACAATAATAAAAAGTCCAATTTCTGAGGTCGAATGCACATGGGTCCCCCCACAAAGCTCAGTTGAAAAATCACCCATGCTAAGCACTCGAACCCTGTCTCCATATTTGTCCTGAAAAAAGGCCAAGGCACCACTTTCAATGGCTTCATGGTAACTCATCTGTTTTGCAGTAACAGTCAGTGAGTTAAAAATAGAGGCGTTAACTGTGGCTTCGATTTGGCTAAGTTCATCTGCGGATAAGGCTTTTGAGTGGGTAAAGTCAAATCTCAACTTAATGTCGTCAACCAAGGATCCCGCTTGGGTAACATGGGACCCTAAATGTTTACGAAGGGCCGCATGCAGTAAATGAGTGGCCGAGTGGTTGGCGGCGATTTGCGAGCGGGATTTAATATTAACTTCAAGAGTGTAAACCTCGTTAAGCGTAAGGGGAATAAGGGGTTCAATAAAATGGATAATTAAATCATTTCGTTTTTGGGTATCTAAAACATGGGCGGCAATTACGCCCTGTGAAGTTTTAATAACCCCTGTATCGCCATCTTGACCACCGCCTTGTGCGTAAAATGGGGTTTTAGAAAATACAGCAAGGGCTAGATTTTTATTTTCTAATATTTGATATCCTATCAAGCTTGAAGAGGCGTTGGTTTGGTCGTATCCAACGAACTCTGTAGGAGCCTGATTGGCTGATAGATGGCTGGCCCACTGGGTAACCATTTTCTCGTCAGCGCTTAGGCCTTTTCCTTTCCAAGAAGCTCTGGCCAATTTTTTTGCGTTTTCCATGTGTTCTTCAAAGCCCTTATGGTCAACCGAAAAACCCTCTTCTTTTGCAATCAGCTCGGTTAAATCTAAAGGAAATCCGAAGGTGTCATAAAGCTTAAAAGAGGTGGCCCCAGATATTTGCTGGCTCTTAATTTGTTTGAGTTTTGAAAATTCGGATTTTAATAACTCTGATCCTTGATTTAGAGTTTCAAAAAAACGTTTTTCTTCGTCTTTTAATGTTTCTAAAATAACAGAAGAGCGCTGTTTAAGTTCAGGATAAATTGAGTTAAGTTGATTAACTAAAACTTCGGATAATTGGGGCAAAACAGAAGTGTCATTTTTAAGCTGATGGCCATAGCGTAGGGCCCGTCTCAAGATGCGCCTAAGTACATAACCTCGGCCCTCGTTTGAAGGCAGGGCATGATCGGCAATTAAAAAACTAGCAGACCTTGTGTGGTCAGCTAAAACCCTTAAAGCTGATAGCTTCTGGAGTAACATTTTTTTATCATGTCCTTCAAATTTTAAGTGATCGCGATTGGTTTTAAAGTGACGTTCAGCTTCGAGTAACAGTTGCAAATCAATATTTAATAGTTGAGTTGCTTTTTCAATTAATGGTAAAAATATATCGGTATTATAATTGTTGGGGACTTGGTTAAGGGCTGCTGTTAGCCTTTCTAAGCCTGAGCCTGTATCGACCGAAGGCTTAGGTAGTTTTTCAAGCTGCCCAGGGGCTTTTTCGTCAAACTGCATAAATACTAAATTCCAAATTTCTACATAGCGATCTTCCCCGGCCACAATGCTTTTAAACGGGTCTTGAATAAGACCTTCGGAGGGGCCATGATCATAAAAAATTTCTGTGCAAGGGCCGCAAGGTCCCGTGTCTCCCATGCGCCAAAAATTATCTTTTTCGCCTAGTTTAAAAATTCGGTTTTCAGGGACCCCTTCTTGTTTGTTCCAAATGTTAAAGGCCTCTTCGTCGTCTTTGTATACGGTAACATAAAGCTTATCTTTAGGAATTTGATATTCTTTGGTTAAAAGCTCCCAAGCAAAATGAATAGCATCATTTTTAAAATAATCGCCAAACGAAAAGTTACCCAGCATTTCAAAAAAAGTATGATGTCGGGCCGTAAAGCCGACGTTATCTAAATCGTTGTGTTTGCCGCCGGCTCTTACGCATTTTTGAGAGCTAACGGCCCTTGAGTAATCACGCTTTTCAATGCCTAAAAATAAATTTTTAAATTGGTTCATTCCGGCATTAGTAAATAGCAATGTGGGGTCATCAAAAGGTATTAAACTTGAGCTAGCAACAGCTGTGTGATTGTTTTTTTTAAAATAATCAATAAATGTTTGTCTAACATAATTATGACTTTTCATTTTGATCAGAGCCTTTCGTTAAAAATAATTTTTTTAAATCTTGAGCCATTATAGCTTTTTCCTGTAGTAATTGATTATGTTTTCGCTCGGTTACTAAGTTCTAATCGAGTGGCTTTTTGGGCGCAGCTCAAACTAAATCCTCGAGATAAAAGATAACGTATAAGTTGCGCTGGGGTCAGCACTTTTGATGAGCGGCTAAGTTTTTTTTGAATTAATTCGCAGGCGCTCGTTAGGGCCTGCTCGTCTGAGATCGTAACCGGCGGAAGCCCTTTTTGAGATAAAGCTTGATTGATTTTAATTGGGCCGTTTCGTCTTTGCGTATAGTAACGAGCAAATTGAGCGGCTAGTTTTTGACTTTCTGCGACAGTAGTTGGAATAAGGCGATGGCGTTTAGCAAATTCAATGGCCTCGTCAATTTCTGATTTTAAAAAATTTTTACTTAGTTTTTGGCGCAACTCTTTCTCGGAGTGATCACGGAGAGATAATAGTTTAATAACTCTGGCTTGAGCTTTAGGCGTGGTTTTGTTCATTTACAAAATAGCCTATTTATAAATCAAGCCAAGGTCAATTGACCTTGGCTTGATTTGAACTGATTTAAGTTTATTTAGCTTTTACCTGGCGCCGTTTGTTTTTCCGGAGCCCTTTGCTGTGTTTGTGGTTGTGGATTTTTGTTTACTAACCTGACTGCCTGCTGTGTTTGCAAACAATCCAGAGTTATTGCGAGCCGCACAGTTTGACGATTCATTTGCGTCACTGGGTACGGTTGACAAAAGAGCTATTAAAAAAATGCCGAGTGTTGATTTAGCAATAAAAGACGCTTTCATGGGTAACCTCCATAAGTTAATAATCTACATAATACTTAATGCGAAGATGATACCAGAGAGATAATAACTTAGGATTTTAGAGATAGGGGCTTAGATAAGCATTAATCTGTTTTTAGGTGTCTATTTTTGAGACACCTGTAAAAGAAAGTGCCGATTGGTCTGGGTCTTAAGTGAATAAGTTTTATCTACTTAGTAACAAAAAAGGCCTCATAGGGCACTTTGGACCAACCACCCTATGAGGCCGGGCTTAAGAGTTCATCAGTAACTGTGGGCGATGACTCTAAACCTATTAAAATCAATAAAACTATTTATCATGTGCAAGGCTTAAATCATAAGCCAGAACTAAAGTATCAAGAAAATCGAGGAATATATAATTCAACTTCTTTCTTCATGCTTTGGTTTAATACCCGCAGAAGTTTGATGTTCTGCGCGTATTGTATTTGGTGCCTTTTATGTTACTTTGTACTTGGGTTTATTTTGTCTAAGTTCATTGACTGATTCACTTTCACTTTCACT
>DYOP01000020.1:35308-36638 GCA_020720425.1 Bdellovibrio sp.
ACTGATTAACTGATTCATTTAACCACTCAATGACTTATTCAACTTGCTAGCCATTCGTTTACCATCTCGGTCTCGAAGCTATCTATTAATCATCTCTTTTTAATAGATAGCTTAGAAGTTACCAGTCAGGTCAGGCTAACTTAGTTAAAAATTAACCTACAAGTTTTAATGCAAGACCCGGATAAGTATTGGCCTGAGCTAATACTGATACCGCAGCACTTTGTAAAACTTGAGCTGAGGCGATTTCAGCTGATTCTTTGGCTACGTCAGTGTCTCTGATTCGAGAATTAGCGGCACTTACGTTTTCGTATTGAATATCTAAATTCGATACGGTTGCATTAAGTCGGCTTTGCACAGCTCCAAAGTTGGCTCGCATGGAGCCAATTTTAGATAGGGCCTCATCAACCGAAGCGAGCGAATCTCTTGCGTTGTCTCGATCTGTTAGATCAACACTATCAAGTCCTATTTCTGATGCGGTTGCATTTGAATCTAGGGTATAGGAAATGGTATTTTCTTCTCCTGCAAAGGCCCCGACATGAAAGGTCATTTGACCTCCGCTGCCGTCGAGTAATTTTTTATTACCAAATTGTGTGGTTTTTGCAATTCGGTCAGCTTCACTAATCAGCTGAGTGGCTTCTTGTTGTAGAAATGATCTTTCTTCTGTGCCGACGTTATCACTAGCGGCCTGAATTCCGAGCTCCCTTAAGCGAATGGCAATATTGGTGATTTCATTTAAGCCCCCTTCTGAAATTTGAATGGCACTTCCAGCATTAAAAGCGTTGTTTCGCGCCATGGCGACTCCTCTGATTTGCCCTCTTAAAAATTCAGAGATGGAAAGTCCCGCAGCATCGTCAGCCGCCTGAACAATTCGGCTACCTGAGGCTAATGCCTGTGTTGAGTGAGCCATCTTTTGTTGTTGTACCCCCAAAGCCCTTTGGGCCGAAATGGAAGGTAGGTTGGTGTTAATTCTTAAGCCCATAAAAAATCCTCCTCAGACCTGTGGTCTGTAGTTAAACTCTGGTAGGAGTGTGAAAAAAACATTTGTTACCTAACAGATGCTTTTTGACTTTAGTCTAGGGCTTGATGTTGGTTTGCAAGCCTGTGGACTTTGGTCCAGCACGTTTCCTACAAAGTACTTCTCGCCAAAGGTCCAGAAAACATTAGGGCTTTGGTCCAGCTTTATTTAACGCTACGCATCTACTGATTGAAATTAAAGGGTAATATGAAAAATATTTTTTTCATATTTTTTTTAAAAAAAGCAAAAAATTGAAACTAGACTTATCTTTTTTGATTTTTAAATAAGCCTTTATGTTTTTTTGATCAAACCTTT
>DYOP01000021.1:0-34186 GCA_020720425.1 Bdellovibrio sp.
TAAAGAAGTAATCCAAAACAATATAACAGGAGGACCTTCAAAGGTTATCATTAGACCCAGTAAGTAAAAAGTCTTTGGTAGCACTAATTCAGGACTTTATTTTATATAGTTTGCGTATTTGATAAAAGTAAAATACATTTATGGAGCATGGTCCACAGAATTGCTAACTTATCGAAATCTAATAGCTTTTTCTTGTTCGGAGCCCGAGGTACCGGAAAATCTCACCTTATTCATGAGCATTTTAAAAGTGAAGCTCACATTTTAAATATAGATCTTTTAAAGTCTGAATGGGAAGACGGATTATTGAAAAATCCAGACTCCCTGATAAAAATTATTGATGATCAAAAAATCATTCCTCGTTGGGTTGTTATTGATGAAGTTCAAAAAATTCCCAAATTACTTGATATCGTTCATCATCTTATAGAAAATCGAAAATTAAATTTGCGCTGACTGGCTCAAGCGCTAGAAAGTTAAAAAGAGGCTCTGCTAATTTGCTCGCAGGTAGAGCTTTTAGTTTTGAGTTATTTCCTTTTTCGCCTCTTGAACTTGGAGATAAGTTTGATCTGAATAAATATTTATCCTATGGTGGGTTACCCGCTCTTTCTAATCTTGAAAATCAAGAAGACATAAATTTATATCTCAAATCTTATATTTCAACTTACTTAAAAGAAGAAATTTTAGCTGAACAAATTGTTAGAAATCTAAAACCATTTCGATTGTTTTTAGATATAGCAGCCCAAATGAATGCGAAAATTTTAAACTACTCAAAAATTGGCCAAGATATCGGGGCTGACACAAAAACCGTTCAAAATTATTTTGAAATACTCCGAGATACTCATATTGGCATTATCTTAGCCTCTCATGACGAAAGCTTAAGAAAACGACAAAGAAAAAATCCAAAATTTTACTATTTTGACACGGGAGTAACCCGAAGTTTGAATCGAAGATTGAATTTTTCATTAGTTGAATCCACTTTTGAATATGGTGATTTATTTGAACAATTTATTGTTTTAGAATTGCATCGCTTGAATTCTTATTTTTCGCTAGACTTTCAGTTTTCTTACTTGAAAACTAATAATGATCTTGAAATTGATGTGATTATTGATCGGCCCAGTTTACCAAAAGCCTATATCGTAATTAAATCTTCACGCCATGTTACCCATTCTGATTTAAACAATATTATTAGTATAAAAAAAGCAGATCCAAAGGGAGAATACTTCTGCCTATCAAATGATTTAAACAATCAAAAAATTGAAGGGATTTCTGTACTGCATTGGAAAATGGGACTTACCGAACTAGGCTTTAACACGAGTGGTTAGCCGAAGATGCCACATGGGGTCTCCGTTTTTTAGAAGGGGGTGTTTTATGCCAACTCACTTGGAAGTCACTTAGAAGGTGTGATTTTGATGCAATTTTCAATTGCCTTATAAATATTGCTACCGAAAAATTGAAACTTCTCTGCCGTTCATCTCATGAATGATTGATTGATTGATTGATTGATTGATTGATATTTATTTATATATTTATTATAAGTCCAAAAAATAATGCCGTACTTTATCGTACGGCATTATTTGATTTAATTAAATTAACGTTTTAACTGAATAACTTCTTCAAGTAACTGATCGGTTGTCGTAATTGTTTTCGCATTGGCCTGAAAGTTTCGTTGACCTTGGATAAGGTTCACAAACTCGCCCGCCAAATCAACAGTTGATCGCTCAAGTGATTTTGCAAAAATTTTACCACGACCCGCTCGGTTTGGTTGCCCCACAGCGGCCACGCCGCTATCTCTTGATTCTTTAAGACGGTTGTTACCCTGTTTAAATAAGGCTTCTGGATTTTCAAATTTAGCTAACACAACTTGAGCTAAATCTTTAGTTTCACCATTTGAGTAAGCGGCACTTAGCACACCCTCATCATTAAAGCTTAAGCTTGTAATCGTACCAGCGGCGGCTCCATCTTGATTCCAAGAAATCATATCAGACTCTTTACCGTACTGCTTAGTACCATCTAAACCTTTACCGCCTTCAGCTATAGCATCACCAAAATTAAACTTTACTTTTTGATTTTGCAAAGCTCCGCCGGCAAAGTTAAGATCACTTTCGCTGACTTCTTGAGAATCCAGTTTACCATCGACTGTAAACTTTAAAGTCCCTTTAACAACTTGTGAAAGCTTGCCCTCTTCTCCGCTTGAAATTTCTTTGCCATCAACCATTCCGCGCCATTCCCAATTTCGATCTTCTGTTTTATTAAAAAAAACAGTCATTAAATGCTTGTTACCTTGTGAATCATAGATTTCAAGACCTGTAGAATAGTGAGAAGTATAATAAGGATCTTTAGCATCAAATTTTTTGGTTGTTTCAACTCTAGAGTCAAGGTTGAGCTCTACCTTAACTTCCGAAGTAGGCTTGGCTGGAATCAAGGCTCTTGGAAATTTAATATCTCCTGTTTTATTAACAATTCGTCCCTGCTCATCGGTCATAAAACCTTGAACTCTTTGATTATCGTTGGTAACTAAGTTACCCTCTCTGTCAAAATGAAATGATCCGTCTCTTGTAAAAGTCTGACCATCTGAACCTTTTACAGCAAAATATCCATCACCTGAAATAGCTAAATCTGTGACTTTTTCGGTAGAATCAACGTTACCTTGATTCAAAATTGGGTTTACAGCACCAATTTTAACACCGCGGCCAATCTGGTTACCGCCCAAGATACCTTTTAACGATTTAGAAATGATATCCTGAAATTCGGCTCTTGAAGCCTTAAAACCTGTAGTGCCCGCATTGGCAATATTATCTGCGGTTACACCAAGAGCTTCACCATGAGCGGTTAAGCCTGATACACCCGTATACATTGATGATAAAATACCCATAACACAACCTCCATGTTGTTTGCAGATTCCTTCAGTCAGTCAGAATCTGCGGTTCATGAAGAGCCCCCCGTCCTGGGACCAGCTCTTAATTAATTTTTATATTACAACTGTACTATCTATATTGGTAAAAACATTTTCTTTTAAATTTGCTTTGTCCATAACAGTCACTACAGTTTTATTTTTTACACTCACTATTAATGCCGCTTGATCCATAAGGACCAAGGTATCTCTAGCTCCTTTTAAACTCGCTTTTTCAATTGCCGCTTCGAGTTTTTGAAGATCTGCGGACCCAAACTGAATCCCCCGATGCATCATTCGTTCGACTGCGTGATTTGAAAACTTGACCCCCTTTGTTGTTTCTTGTGCCGCAGTTTTAATCTGCCCTTGTGGCACACTTTGTTCGAGTTTTTTTAAGGCATCCTTAAACCCGTTTGTATCACCACTTTTTACTCGGCCATCCAAAGGCCTATTATAAGTTGATGATACGTTACCCTTATCAAGCAGTCCTTTTACAAGTTCTGACATGTTACTCACCTGCCTTTTGCGGTGGTCCACTTATCTGCCTTGCAACTTTCTCCATCATTTCTCGAGAAAGTGCTGCTTGGTCAAGAACCCTTGAGGTTGCTTCTTCCGGAGCTTCCTGTGCGCCCTTTTCATCATTAGAACCTGCATTGGGTGTCACATTCAAGTCTGGTTTTGCTTGAGCCTGAACATTCTGGTCTTTGTTTTTAAGACTTGGGTCGACTATTTTACGAACGTCTTGTAGACGAACGTTTTGATTTCCAATCAAAAGTACTGCTCCTTCGGGAGTAAAATTAACTCCGCTGATCACTCCTTCAAAATCAGTTTTAACTTGCAGCTTTTGATCTGCTGAATTTAAAGCTGTTACCTCAACCTTATAGTTACCAATTGGCATGGTAACATCTTTATCATTTCGACCATTCCATGACCATTTTTGATTTCCTAATTTAGCATTATTCATAGTAACAGTGCGAACTTTTTCTCCGAGCTCATTTTTAATGTTTAGTGTTACCAACTTGGCATCTGCAGGCAACGAGTAGGTAATATCATGATCTCTGTCTCCTTTTCCTCTATAAATTTTTGCCGAGTCACCCTGAACCATTTTACCTAAAAGATTGAGTGTTTGAAAGGTTTCTGCGGGTTTGGCTTCTGATTTCATTTCGGAAAGAGTGGTATTAATATTTTGCAACTGTTCAAGCTGAGTAAACTGAGCTAGCTGAGCCGCCATTTCGTGCGACTTAAGAGGATTGGTTGGATCTTGATGCTTCATTTGAGTTAGCATAATTTTCATAAAAGCATCCTTATCTAATTTGTCACTACCCACACCTCGAAGCTTTGACTTTGGATCAACCCAATTTGAATCTGATACCTTATTTAGTAACTCACCGACATCTCGCACACCTAGTTTTTCTAACTCTTTTGAATCTAGGTTTTTTGCTTGCTTAGAAAGTGAGGCAGAAGAAGAAAGGCTATTGCCATCTTGATTGTTAGCATAAGAAACCGTATCTCTTGTTAAACCCATTATTGCCATACAACTCCCCTTTAGTTAAAACAGATAAATGGCGTAAATAATACAAAATCAGAGTAACAATTTAACTAGACTTACTCAAAAGATTAACTTCAAAGTCTAGCCCTCAATAATATTTTTCACATAAACTCAACTTTTGGTTAAAATAACAAGCAAGTTTAATAACTGATTAGCTCCTTAGCTTGATGCTTAAATATCACTATCTAAGCATCAAGCTAAGGGCTCATTAACTATTATAAATCCGCTTGCGATTTAGCCAACCATACTCAATCTTTCACCCTTTCCGTCACCACGTGGGGCTTGCCTAACTCTTCGACCTTGAATAGCTTGAGGCTCTAAGGGATCTACTTCAGTAACTCCCCTTTGACGGTTATATTTTGTTATTTTTGGGCTTTCATAAAAACTGTTACTTTGCCGTGAAAATTGCTCTCCTCGCCCCTGCTGCAACATTTCTCTTAAAATATCTAAAGATTGATGAGCCTGATCTTTATTTTGATTTAAAGACGAACCCAAATCACTCGAACTCGCCCCTTGGCTTGATACAACTTTTAGATCTTCAAGATTCATTTTATGTTGAGCTAACTGAGAGCGCAAATCACTTAATGAATTTTCAAAAAGTTCTTTAACTTCAGGCTTATCAGTTAATAGCTCAACTCTAACCTGCCCACCCACGACTTTAACTCTAAGCTCAATTTCACCTAATCCTTCGGGATTAAGTTTAATTTTTGCCTGCCCACCACCACTGGCTGCCATTTGATCCACGCGTTCACTAATCCGGGCTAGGTTACCCTGAATATCCATTTTATCTATTTTACCAATGCTTGAAAAATCACGGGTAGCAAGGCCCGAACCAATCATTGATTGATTAAAATCTTTTAGCTCAGACTTTTCATCATGCGAGGCTTGGCCCTCAGCGTTTAGTTCTTTAATATTTTTCTTATCACTCTCGCCTATGGTAACCAGACCTTGATTTGCTTTTAACGGCTCAGCCTGAGCCTCGATACCCATTTTTCTCGCATCAACCAATTTAGAATTTGCTAATGGATTTATAAAAAATTCATTAACAGTATTCTTACTTGCGGCAACCGAAGCCTCTGTCATCGACTTCTGATCAATACTGTCTGAGGACTCACCTGATAGCTCATCAGCGGCCTCTAACATTGACTCCTCGTCAAAACGCCTAGCAAGGTTGCCTGCATTTATATTTTCTTGTGTTGCCAGATACCCCGAAGCGGCGATCCCAATTTTATTTTGATTCAACAAATCAGAATCTATTGCTCCATTGGCCAATGCAAGTAATTCGCTATTATCATTTAAACCAACGCTCGGATCATTTATTTGGCCACTATCTAATTTATTTTCCATAAAAAACTGAGAGTACATTTGAGCTAAATCTTTTTTAGATTGTGGCGAATGAACTCCCTTAAATACCGATTCATTCATCCTAAAAAAACTTTTATTCATATCTAAAATTGATGGCTTTATCGCTTCAGCAGCAACTGGAGTCTCAGCACTTTTATAATCAGCCGACAAATCAGAAAGTAAACTTGTCTCACTTGGATCGACTGATTTTTGAGGTTTTGATGTATTTTGAAACATCAATGCAGCAAGCAGAGCGCCAATATCAGAATTTACTTCTTCGGGATTTTCACCAGGGTTACTCTCGTTTGAGTCCATAACTTCTGGCTTATTTTCGTTTAAATCCTTTAAAGTAACATCTTCTAACTGATCAAGCTCATTCGCATCACCGCCACCGTAAGCCTGCAATACCTGACTAAATTGGGCTGGGCCAGTCCCCTTATTAGCTGAGCTATTTGCCGCCTGTTCGCCATTTGTTGTTGGCAATTGGGGCGCCAAATATTGGCTCGAGCCTTGGCCCTGATTAACGATTTCCAAACAAACACCTCCTTCATTTTTGCTCCAAATCGGCTGATCTTCGAAATCCCGAATACATTTCGGCAAATTTTTTAGCCTTTGCTGTATCCATTAGATTTAAAATTTCAGCCGCATTTTTTTTCTTCATTTTTCCGATAACAGCCACAGCAAGGTCTTCGTCAATTTCCTCAAAAATTTTTGCGGCTTTTTCTGCTCGCATTGACGAATAAACTTCAACAAGTTGATTGACCTTAACTTCATCAACTTGAATTTGCTCTTTTAACCTTTCTGAAATTGCTTTTTGCATTTGCTCTAGCTTAGCAATTTTCTTGTTTAGCTCTTCTGATCTATTAGCTAAATCAGATTCGACTCGAGCTAACTCTTGCTCCCGGGCATCCAACTCTTTTGATCGTTTTACTAAACTGCTAAGATGATCTACGCTTAACGTACGACCACTATTATGACCATCTTGCTCTGCACTCCCAGAAGCCGCGTCAGCCAATTCACCAGGGGCTTTATTTGAATTATCATGCGTTGTTGATTTAACTTCACTACCACCGTGCACCGAATCTACTTCGGTTTTATGGTTACCCTCTTTTTCTTGAGAGCTGGCAAATGAAACCGGAAACATATTAAAACTAATTTTTGGAAAATTAAATGATTCATCAATTGCTAAAAGACCTAGCATACAAGCGCCCACACCAAACAAACTGAGCAGAATGGGTGTTGATTTATTTTTTTTGATTTTTTTTGAATTTTGCTTAAGTTTAGATTTAGGCATAGCTTTTTTACTAAGATCACTGTGGTCTTTTACTGAGTTAACTTTTTTAAAAAAATCTTGGTAACCATTTTGACTCATTTATTAACCTGCTTTGCCCTTCTCATTAAAATTAAATCATCTGTTTCTTTCGCTTCAAACAAATCAACTTCTTTTGTCCAAGACTCAAATTGTAATTGCTTTACCTTTTCTAACATTTTCTGCTCTCGATCTTTCTCAATCAAGCTTTGTCTTATTTTCTCGACTTTTGATTTTTGTTCTTCTATTCTTTGGTCGATCATTTTAATACGAATGTCTTGGCCGATAATAAAATTTTCTATTTCATTAACCATTTCTATATTTGTCTGATTTCCTGATTGACTGGCTTTACTGAGCAATTGCTGTCTTGTAACAAAGGATTTTGTTTTTTCAGATTGCATATGAGTTTTCATTTGCTCAAATTTTATTTGTTCAGCCATAGCCAATGATAAATCTTTAGAAATGACTTTAGCTTGAATATTTTTAATATTCATAATTTTTTGCAGTCTAAAGTTAAATTTTTTCATGGCCTACAACCTCGTTGATAGCTCTTGCAAATTTCGCAGAGTTTGAGTCATATTTGACCCTTCTTCAAAATGCTGAGTTAAAAACATACGAATGGCTTCGATTTCTTGATAGGCACGATCTAATTTGGGATTGATACCTTTTTGATAAGCTCCAATCTGAATAAGATCTTCATACTCAGTATAAATTGCTAAGGCCTGCTTAAGATTTTGCGACCACTTCTGGTGTTCTTTTGAAGTAACATTTTTCATAACACGCGAACTACTTTGTAATATATCAATCGCCGGAAAATGCCCTTTATGAGACAGCTTTCTAGAAAGCACAATATGACCATCAACAATAGATCTGACCGCATCCCCAATGGGATCGTTCATATCATCACCTTCTACTAAAACAGTATATAATCCGGTAATACTACCTTCTCCTTCAAATTGACCAGCTCTTTCTAAAAGCTTTGGTAACGTTGAAAATACACTTGGAGTATACCCTTTAGACGCCGGAGGCTCTCCTGCGGATAAACCAATTTCTCTTTGAGCCATAGCAAAACGAGTAACAGAATCCATCATAAACAAAACATTTTTTCCGAGTGAGGCAAAATACTCAGCAATGGCTGTGGCAAAAAAGGCTCCCCTCATGCGCAAAAGCGGAGACTGATCTGAGGTGGCCACAATAATAACAGTTTTTTTTAATCCCTCCGGCCCAAGATCATTTTCAATAAATTCCCTGACCTCGCGGCCCCTTTCGCCAATTAGAGCAACAACATTTACATCAGCTTGACTTGATCTAGCCATCTGCCCAAGTAACATTGATTTTCCAACACCAGAGCCAGCCATAATAGCAACCCGCTGGCCTTTGCCAACAGTATTTAATCCATTTAATGCTCTTATTCCTAAATCAAGAGGTTCTCTAATCGGTGACCGCTTAAGAGGATTTCTAACTTCTTGATACAATGGCCAATCAATGTAACCTTGCAATGCGGGTAACTCATCAATTGGGTTACCAATTGGATCAAGCACTCGGCCCAGCATTTGCTCTGTCACACGAATTCTTGTTTCGTTATCTTTTAGTTTAAGCTCTGCGCCATTTCCCACTCCAAAAAAATGAGAAAGCGACATGAGTAACACTTGCTCATCTTTAAATGCTACAACTTCAGCTAAAAATGGTTTTTCACCACCTCTTGGCAAGATTTCAACGAGGGCCCCCATTTGGGCTCCAGGTAAGTAGCCCTTTATCATAAGACCAATCACTTCGGTCACACGTCCCGTATCTTTAGTAATATGAGCTGAATTGATTGTACTTTTGTACTTATCAAAATCAATGATCACTATGACACCCGAGGCATAACGTGCCTAATTTCATTAAATAGGTTTTCAGCTCGAACATCAAACTCAGCATTAAGCTCGCCAAATTCTGTTTTTACAATACAATCAATCGGCTTTAATGATTCATTTTCTTGAATAATTACATTTTTTAAAAATGCATACTCCCTGCCAGAATGAGTCTGAAGCTGCTCAAAAATATTAAGCATCGAAGGATTGAGTTCTAATATAACTTTGTCGCGCACAACGGCTGAATCAATAACTCCGCGAACGACACTCACAAGGGCTGCGTTATTAACTGAAAGCTCATAAGCCGCCAATCTTTTACCAATTTCAAAAGCGAGCTCAATTAATCTGGCTTCGTTAATTTTATATAATTTTTCAAGCTGTCTATACATGTTACTTGTTAGCTCATCGAGTGATTCAATTTCAGATTGAATACCCGCCTGAGTATCTTCAAAGGCCTTATTTTTACCTTCTTCTAAACCCAGTTCAAAACCCTTTTGATAGGCTTCTTCTTGGATAGGGCCTAGCCTTTCTAGCACAGCTTGTTGCACCTTATCTTCTATAGATTTTTGCTCAGCTTTTTGAATGCCTGATATGATTTTTTGAGGCTCATCCATAATAAAATCGCAAGTCGCAGCATTACTCTCAGGCAAATAGTCATCTCCCATGATAAGAGTGCCCTCTGAGCTAACTAAATTTTCAGCGCTAATTTGAGGAGCTGAGTAACTCATGATTTGCTCAAAAGTGCTGTTACTAATGACTCCCGTATTAAACAAGCGCATCGTCTGACCCGCCTCTTGCAATCATGATTTTTCCTTCGGTTTCAAGCCTTCTTGCAATATTTACGATTTCTTGCTGCGCGCCCTCTACATCGCTTAATCGACTAGGCCCCATGTTACTTAAGTCTTCTTTAAGCATTTCAGCAGCTCGAGATGAAAGATTTTTAAAGAATTTATTTTTAATATCTTCATTAGCTGTTTTAAGCGCCAATAAAAGTTTATCGTTAGGAACTTCTTTAAGTAACATAGCAATTCCACGATCATCAATTTTAACAATGTCTTCAAATACAAACATAAGTTTTCGAATTTCTTCAGCTAAAATGGGGTCCTTTTCTTCGATTCTAGACATGATCGAACTTTCTGTATTTTTATCCATTACGTTTAGCATATCAGCAATAGGCTGAAAGCCCCCAAGAGCCGTTTGCTCAACAGATGACAATGATGAAAGTTCGCGTTTTAAAAGCTGATCGACTTCGGCAATAAGCTCTGGGGAGACATTTTCTAAATGAGCCATCCGCAGAACAACTTCTGTTTGAACTGAATCTTTAAGACGCTTTAATACTTCACTTCGCTTTTCTGCTTCAAGATGGGCTAAAATAACAGCGATCGTTTGAGGATGCTCATTTTGCAAAAAATTCGCGAGTGACTTTGCATCAACTAATTCGAGAGATTCAAGGGTGCGCCCCGAACCCGAACCTACATTAATCCCACCTAAAATGGCACGTGCGCGCTCTTCACCAAGAGCAATCGTAATTGTTTCTTTTGACATGGTATTATGCGAAAAAATATACTCCTGTGACTCACTAATAACTTCGTAAAATTCTTCTAATACTCGTTTAGTAACATGAACCGGAATAACCCGATATTTTGGCATTATATTTAAAAGCTTTCTAACATCGGCATCATCTAGCCCTGTTAATAATGGCCGCAAAGAGTCCTGACCCAAATAATTAAGCAAAATTGCGGCTTTTTCTATACCGCGAAGATGCTCATATTGTATATTTTCTAGCTTATATAACTTCATTCATTACTCCCTTTTGGCAACCCACATACCCAATGCTCCCGCTGCTTTTTCAGAGTCATCTTCTAAAATAGTCATAATACGATCTTTTAAAAGTTCAGCTTCAGCTTTTTCAGGATCAATATTTTGTTCTAAAACGGGCAATGCCGAGCTCATCCCAGGTAATGTCGAATCAACCGAGTGAAGCTCTTCTAATTCTTCGATAGTTCGGGGTAACATTTCATCGACTGTTTGCTGAAAGCTATCAGTTATCCATTGCATAAATGGTCTTACAACTAAAAAGAAAAATAGGGCTAACGAAAACCCAAGTAGGCCCCATTTCATAAAGGTACTGATTAGTTTTTTTCTTTCAAGCGTAGTTAAAATTTTTTCAGATTCACTAAAATCTTCGATAGCAAATTGCATACTTTCTACTTTTACCGAATCCCCACGGGCCGCATTAAATCCGATAGCTCCTTTTATAAGCTCTTCATATTTTTTTAAATCTTCGGGTGTTCTTGGACTCCAAACGGGCTCTTTTGTATCGCCTTCAGCATTGGGTTTAACTGTGCCATCAACAATAACGGCCACACTTATTTTTTCGAGCTGGCCTGCCATTTCTTTAATATTTTTAATTGTTTTTGGCACTTCATAATTAAGTGTTTTAATTTCGCGCTTAACATCTTGCTTAAATCCAACCTGTGACCCCGCTGGGTTTGATGTTTCAGAGTTTGGTAAATTCGATTGCACTCCCGGAATTCCTGATGGCTGCAGCCGGGCTCCATCCATTTTTTCTTCTTCTGATTGCTGAGAGCGGATTGCTGTTTTTTCGGGATCTATAATTTCTTCAACAGACTGGATCACTTTAGAGCTTAAAGTCACATCAACTTTTGTAACGACTTTAGCTTGTCCTGCAACTTTTGACAAAAGAGTTTGTATACGATCTTCAAACTCCGACTCAGTTCGCTTTTTTATATCTAAAAGCTCACTTGAACCACCCGTCGAAGCCGAGTCAATCCGACTTAACATTTTTCCGCGGTCATCCAACACTGTTACCTTATCCGGATCCAAACTTTCAACAGCTGATGCCACCAAATGCTGAACGCCCCTGACTTGATCAGGGTTTAGAGTTTTACCTGCATACAACTCAATAACAACGCTCGCACTTGGTTTTGCACCTTCTTCGATAAATGTTTTTTTATTTGGAATAGCTAGTAACACCTTAGATTGTTTAACTGAGGACAAGGTATTAATTGCCCTAATCAGCTCACCTTGAATCGCCCTTTGATAATTAATTTTTTGAGAATAAGAGCTTGCCGAATAATCTTGTTTATCAAATAGCTCTAAACCGATTGAGCCAATTTTTGTCGAACCAAGCTCACTCATGATCCCCATTTGAGTAGCTGGTAGCAATTCCTTAGGTACGGATATTGTTTGACCATCTTCATTAATTTTGAATGGAATTTTTTTTTCATTGAGTTTAGAAACAATCAAAGGAATCTGATCGCTTGGAACATTCGTAAGTAACACAGCATAATCCTTACCTGCAACCATAAACACAGATACAATCGCCGAAATAAAAATCACCGCAGTTGCGGCAATTAATGACATTCGCTTTGTGGGCCCAAGGCCCTTAAAATACTCTCTAAATTGAGCAAAAATCTGCAAAAACAGTTTGTTCAAAAATCCCCCTTATGCCTGCATTTTCATTATTTCTTGATATGCCTCTAACATTTTATTTCGTACCTGTACCATTAATCTTAAGGCGATATCTGCTTTTTCAGCCGTTATGAGTACGTCAGAAATATTATCTGTTCTTCCTGTAGCAAGTTTTTCAGCTTCTTTGTTTGCTGTTACTTGCAAATCATTAACATCGGTTATGGCTTTGGTAAGGGTATCTGAAAAACTAGCACCCGCAGAAGTCGAGTGAGAAAGATCTTTTGACTTTATATCAAAAGAGTTTTCACCTTTTAAGGCTTGATTAGGAATATATCGAATACCATCCATGGCAATCTCCTGTCTTAGACTTCACTCCTTCTGAGTAGAGCCTTATTATATTTTATATTCTAAATATATAAATTCAACTTTTATCTACCAATTTCTAGCGAGGCTAGGGCCATATCTTTTGCTGCCTGTAAGGCTGAGACGTTAGCTTCGTAGGCACGAGTGGCTTGCATCATATTAGTCATTTCTTCCATCATATTAATATTAGGATAAGCCACATAGCCGTCTTTATTAGCATCCACATGATTTGGCTCATATTTAAGAAGGGGCATCGATTTACTTTCTTGAATGTCTACAACTTGCACTCGGTCGATCTCAGACCTTGGGCTAGATACTCCTAACACCTCACCAAAACTTTTTGTGTCAGGAATAGCTTGAAATATAACATCCTTTTTTTTATATGGCCCACCCTCATTAGTTCGTGTGGTATTAATATTAGCAATATTACTTGATATGGTGTTAAGCCTTGTGCGCTGAG
This sequence comes from Bdellovibrio sp., assembly GCA_020720425.1. GTDB lineage: Bacteria > Bdellovibrionota > Bdellovibrionia > Bdellovibrionales > Bdellovibrionaceae > DYOP01. The sequence continues at coordinate 13,201 of DYOP01000021.1, forward strand.
CACTTAGCCCGCTTCCGCTTACGCGAAACCCAGAAAAAAAATTATCCATAACTATCTGCCCTCGCTCACAGCATATTTAAGCTGAGCTAGTTTTTTATTAATTAACTGAATTGCCGCCTTATGCTGAAGTTGATTTTCGGCGAGCATGGTCATTTCACTTTCTAAATCGACCGTGTTACCATCATTTGAGGTAGCCCCAACAGGGTTGTCATATATTTCAGTTTTAACAGCCGCTGACAAATCCCCACCAACCGAAAAATGATCATTATGACTTGTTGATACTTTTCTTAAACCATCTAAATCTACACTTCGAGCAAGTGCTTCTTCGAAATCCATTTTTTTGGCGTGGTAACCTGGGGTTTCGGCATTTGCAATATTGGACGAAATTAAATTATGCCTTAATAGTCTCATATTAGCCGCAGTGGCAAGAGCTTGAGTTGTTTTATCAAATATTTGGCTCATAAGTTTACTCCTTTACGTTACTTGCTGGACTATCTGTTTGAGAAAAGGCAGGAATACGCTTAATATAGTTTCGATAATCACTTTTAAAAGCCTCACTCGATTTTTCAGATTTGACTAATTTGCTCCAAACACTTTCTTTATTTTCTAGCGGGTTCCATGTAGCTACCGCATTTTTTAAATCCCCTTTTTCAAGATATAGCTTTCCTAACTCAAATCGTTTACTTTCTAATGGAAATTTATTTTCATACCGAATTAAATAATCAGACAATAAAGTCATATATTCTGGCTTAGTAACTGTCGGCTTTAAATCACTATCAGAAGAGGCTGTATTCGCACTTTTCGAATTGTTAGATAGACCCGCAGCTCTCATAGCAACAGTAGAACTTTCAGCATTCGCTTTATCAATATCCGCTTTAATAACATTAATATACTTTGATTCAGCTTGAAAACATTTGAAAAGATCTTCTTCGGCAACCGATTTACAAAGCTTTGAAAGGCGAGGTCCAATATTTATTATTTCAACTGTATTATTGGCCTGTGATAATAGATTTACTTTTTCTAACACTAAACTTAATTCATTACCTTTTGAATAATTTTTTATGGTCAGCAAATCATTAATATATCTTAAAGCGTACTCTGATTGACCCCTCTCAGATAAAAGCTTTGAGTGTAATATTGATTTTTTAATTTTTAAATCTTCTGATAATAAATCACTTTGTTTATCAGATTCTTTTAAATACTCCGATGCATCTGAATATTTTTTATCCTGAATCAAAGCATCGGCAAGTTCTAATTTAATTTGTGCTAACTCAGGTAATTTTTCATTATAAATTCTAATTTTTCCATTTACAGATTCTTTATCTAAAGAACTCAATATTTTGATTGAATCAATATAATATTGAGCCGCCTGTTGATACTGACCCAACTTATGAAATATATTACCAATGGTATATTGAACATCCATTCGATGAGTACCCTTTAGCCACTTATCGCTTTCTGATTGATGAAATTTCAATGAATCAATTTTATTAGAGGCTGCCATTTGCACAAACTTTTTTGAGGTTTCATTTTGAATTTTTGAATAATAGATTTTTGAAAGAGGCCCTGAGGGGTTAGCTTGGTAACTCTGGATAAGCATCTCTAAGGATTTATCGTAATCACCTTTTTCACTGAGGGCTTGAGCAATTACGAACTCTGCAAAATTATCGGCAAATTTGAGATTTGATTGATTTGCAAGTTTTTTTATTTCATTAATTGCCGAAACTTGGGCTTTTTCTTTTAAAGTAGGCAATTGTTTTTGCAACATTCGAATTCTAGAAAAAATTGCAGTCGAGCTTTCACCCGTGCCATAGCGAAAATAGGCTTCTTGATAAGCTCCAAGCGATCGGGCCGAATTGACCGATAGAATATCAATAATTTCACCAATTCGAGTCAGAGCATAACCAGAAAATTTATCCGAAGGAAATGCTTTTACAAAATCTAAATATCTCTCAAGAGCTAACTCAAATTTATCAAGTCGAAATAAAACCGAAGCCCAATTATATAAAAATCTTTCTTCACTTAATATCATATTTTTATGAATATTATATATATTTAAAAACACATCATCAGCGTCTTTCCATTGAGATTGGGCAATATATGTATCTGCCAATATAAGTTTCCATTTAAGTAAACATAATTGTTCGGCTTGATTACAACCTTCAGCAATCATTTTTTTTGAAATCGTAGTCGCATCAGCATATTGTGCAGCCCCCATTAAGGCTTTGACTAAGGCCAATTTGCTTTGACTCGACCGGGGCGAATCCTGAAATTTTGTTGTGTGCCTTTGAAGCCATTTTACAGCCATAATATAGTCTTTACTTTCTAGCGCTGTATATCCCATAAATAATACAGCTCTCTCGGTCATATTGGATTGAGGATACTGCTCTATGGCCTCTTCATAAAATGACTGAGCAATACTAAGATGCTTTTGATATTTCTTTTTATCATCTTGAAAAAGCAAATAATGCGAATCTGCTTTCATAAATTTAACAAGCTCATCATATTTTGATTTTGTAAATTTTTTATTAAACCATTCTGCAGTTTTAAAAAACACAAAGTATCTTTTATTTTTAAATAATTTTACAAGCAGCTGTGCCATTTTAACTTCTTCAGCTGATATGTCTTTATTTGTAATATCTTGTTCTAATACCTCATAGGTCGGCATATTTTGTTTCATTTTATCAAGGGCCTTAAGCCTATCATTTAAAAATGGATAATCGATGTAGTCTTGTAACCTAGAATAAACAAGGGGATCAGCTCTTAGCTCAGATCGCGGGACTTTAAATCTTTCAAAATCAAGATCGGCCCCATCTAATAAGCCAGCGGGCAGTGTCGATACGGGTTCTTCATTTAAAAGAACAATTTCTTGAGCCGGATTACGCTGAATAGAAAAATCTTGAACAAGCTTATCAAACTTTGAACTTTTAGGAGATGCTATTTTTTTTTCGCTTAATATAGTTGGTTTTAATTTTTTATTTTTCGACTCGGATTCACTATTCTGTGCTTTTGTGACCTGCTTTTCATCTGCGTAAAAATCAATTATAAGACTTGAGGGCTTACCATTAAAATATTCAAACACGCTCCATTTATTTTTACTTTTTGATGAATCAATCCTAATAACATCATAGCTAACCGTCGACTGCGCTTTGTCATAACTCATAACAATACCATCTGGTAACTTTAATTTAAGAGCCGCATTTAGCTGCTCAAGGTTAAGTTTAGGTAGTTTAATGCTATAGATATCTAAAGCTGATTCAACTTTATAATCCCATTGATCAGCTCCCGTAAAACTAAGACTAATAGAACTCGGATTGATCTTGGGGCTTAAATTGACTTGAGCAACGAGTGAATTTGAAAACAAATAAATTAATAGAAAATTGAGAGCCTTAACTTTCAAAATGCGCCTCCTGCACAAACATTGAGTTCAATCATATTAATGCATTTTCGGTGCCATATTTTTTTGACATATTGACAACATATCCAGACCTTAGTCTGGTAACATCGTCAGAATCCTTTCTGGACATGACAAAAATCTGACGTAAAATATTTTTGAATATCATAAGCCTGCCGCTCTCACGCCAAATTGCTCTAAAAATACGCGGCATTTACTTCAAACTCTTCATCAAAAAAAAACAAAGCTGGCGCAATTAAATGAGCTAAGCAATTTCTAAATCAGTAGCTCCAATGCTTTCATCAATCTTCACTCTTAAACGAATAACCGCATTAGCATGAAGCTGAGAAATACGACTTTCAGTAACACTCATGATTTCTGCAATTTCTCTAAAGTTTAAGTCTTCATAGTAATAGAGGCTTAAAATAAATCGCATTTTTTCGGGCAACTCTTCAATCGCTCGCGACATAACTTTTTTGATTGCTTTATGATTGAGCTGAAAAAGGGGGGAGTTTATTTTTGCTGCTTCTAATAAATTAAGTAACGATTTTTTTTCATTATCACTCATTAACGCTTCATCAATAGATAGTACAGAAACTGGTCTAATTTCTAATAAAATATTTCTGAAATCCTCTAAAGGAATTCCCATTTCATCAGCAATTTCAAGTTCCTCAGGAGATCTATCAAGCCTTGCTTCAAGCTTACGAATTGTTCTTTCAACAAGTTTCGTCTTATCACGCACTGACCTTGGGACCCAGTCTTGCGCCCTTAGCTCATCTAATATAGCTCCGCGAATTCTAAATTCAGCGTATGTTTTTAATTTGGTTTCACGTGTAGGGTCCCACTTTTCAAGCGCATCCATTAACCCTAATACACCTGCAGAAATGAGATCATCAATCATAATACTTGGCGGAAGACGAGAAGCAATTTTATAGGCCACCATTTTAACAGTCGGAGCGTACTCAATAACAAGAGCATCTTTTTCGCCCTGACTTAAATTGTTAGGCCCATTAGCTTTATATTTTTTAATGGCAAGAACTGACTGACTGCTCATACAAAAACTCCCTTTTTTGTATTCTACCTGTTCAATTGATATTTAAAAATAAAAAAATTTCAACCTAGGCTACACCACTTAATTCTGTCCAAAATTGAGACAATTCTGGTCTAGACATAAGATAGAGTTCAAATTGTTTTGATACTTTTTTAATCATATGTGTGTGTTCAGACGAAGGGTTTTGTCTTATTGGTAGTTTTTGGGATGCAACCAATTTTTTTACATTTTCATCAAACGGTACAGATCCAAGGTAGTCTAAACTGACAATTAAAAACCGGCTACACACTTCTGCAAATTTTTGAAATAAAAAATCACCTTTGGTTTCTGTTTCTACCATATTGGTTACCACACAAAATCGATCTTTTTTAAAATCCTGAACCATAACTTTAATCATCCCATACAAATCAGTAAAACTAGAAGGCTCTGGTGTCAGTAAACAAATAATTTCGTCTGACATCGAAGCCAGTTGCAATGAAAATTCAGACATACCAGAACTTGTATCAATAAGAATAGCATCATACTTATATTGAAGATCTAAAATTGATGATACCAAACCCTGCCGATCAAGTGATGATAAAAAATTGAGTTCGCGCACACCTGAGCCGCTTGATATCACATCAATACGAGGCGAGGCTTGAGTTATAATATCATTTATACTTTTTCCGTAATTAATAACATCATTTAACGTTCCTTTTGTTTTAATGTTAAAAACAACTTCAATATTTGATAGCCCCATATCACCATCAATAATTAAAATTCGCCTTCCTAACGAAGAAAGGTAATATGCTAGTTCAGCTGTAAATAGGCTTTTTCCAACCCCACCTTTACCGCTGATAATTGAATATACTTTAGCATTACCTATGAGCATCTCTTCCTCCTTGAGTCGAAATTTGCAAAACAAAATCAACAATTCGTTCTTTAGTAACAATTTCAAAATCATCCGGAATTTTTGGTCCAACACCGAGTGCAAAAAATGGAATTTTATATTTATGACTTAACTCAAAAACAAGGCCTTTTTCGGTACACTCATCCATGTGTGAAAAAATTAAATGATTAGGCTTAAGCATCAAATACTTTAAAAATGTTTGTTTCATTTCACCATGATTCATTACCGACGACATAACTAAAATCGAGTCATACTGGATATCAGGAAGAGGTAAAATTGATTTAAGCTCTAAAACTTGACTGTCATCTTTTAGGCTCATCCCCTGAAGATCACATAAAATATAATCTACATCCGAAAGTTCACGTAAATAATAATTCCAATCGCTTGATTTTCGAACAATCGAAAAGGGAACATTTAATATTTTTGCAAACTGTCGCATTTGTATATCAGATCCAATTTTGTTATGATCTGATGTTACCAAGGCAATTCTCTTTTTCTTTTCTAAAAGTAAATAGGACGCCCATTTTATCATGGATGAGGTTTTACCAGAACCTTGTGGACCCATAAATATCTGAATTTTATTTTTAGGCTGAGCGCACTTGATTTGCTCTATAAGATAACGAACGAGCCATCCTTCGATATAGACTTTATTGTTAAGTTTATCTGCCGATAACTCTTTTTGGACCTCTGAAATTAAGGCATTTGATTGAGACTCTGAAACCCCTGCTCTAACTAGTTTTTTATAAGTACTCGCCAGCTCTGTTGGTAAATTTTCCGATTGAGGGGGTATTGTTTTTATCTCATTTTGAGTTGAGCTATTCTTAAGTGACTGGATCATTGATTTTAGTTGGTTAATTTCGTTTTTAAGATCCAGTATATCGTCTGTTTTTAGAAAATTTTTATTATCATTAAATTGAAATTGAAATTGAGGCTCTTTATGCTGGGGAGCCTCTGAATTTAAAATAATCTTTGCGTTAGACTTATTTTGAGTCTCAATTGATAATGGTTCATCATCATATATATCAATATATGATTTCTGAATTGGATTTTTTTGTTCGGCATATTTACCTGAAGTCCCCGATGTTGACGCAGACGCTGTTGATGCAGACGCTGTTGAGGCAGCCGTATGAGATTGCCAATTTTCAACAAATTTATTAACTAATTTTTTTTGCGAACTCGCCGAGGCACTTTGAAATTGTTGTTTCGTTTGAGTATTCATTTTGCTTTCAGCAAACTGCTTTCTATTAAGTGCCATTTCTGAAATTGCAGCTGTTACCTCAACACTGGTTTGTGCGAGTATCCCCGAGCGCTTACCATTATCTTTAGCAGATAAAATGATAGCCTCTGGTCCTAGCTCTTTTTTGACCATATCCAGCGCTTCTTTCATTGTACGAGCTTCAAATTTTTTAACCTGCATATGACAACTCCACGCTACCTACAGATTCAATTTCAGACTCTGAGGATATTTCTGAATGAGACAAAACAATTAACTGAGGAATAAATCTAATAAGAAGTTTTGATAAATGACGGCGCAACGAAGGCGATGTGAGCAAAATAGGCTGTGCTGCTATTTCGGGATGATACTCAATGGCTTTTGCCACCGATGAAATTATTTTTTGTGCTGTCTGAGGGTCCATTATTAATTGCACTCCGTTTTCGGTTTGCAAAAGACTATTCGTTAAAATTTCTTCAATTTCTGAGTTAAAAGTAAGAACTTGAACTTTTTGAAACTCATTTGTAAATTTTGAGGTAATCGATCGAGCTAAGGCTTTACGCACCGATTCAGTTAGAGCCTCAGTATCTTTTGTTTTAGAACCTTCGTCAGCGAGTGTTTCTAAAATTGTTCTTAAATCTCGAATTGTAATTTGCTCTTTAAGTAAATTTTGCAAGACGCGAACCACTTGTCCCAGTGGGAGCAGATCCGGGATAAGATCTTCAACCACCTTCGGGTGAGTCTTTTTAAAATTATCGAGTAACCCCATAGCCTCTTGGCGCCCTAGTAACTCATGGGCATGCTTTCTTATAATTTCGGTAATATGAGTTGCCATAACAGTTGGAATATCAACAACTGTATACCCAGATAGCTCAGCTGATTCTTTATTTTTTGAAATAATCCAAAGCGCATCTAATCCAAACGCTGGTTCTTTTGTTGGGATGCCATCAATTTTATCAGTTACGTTACCAGGGTCCATGGCCAGCATATTGTCAGGCCTTAAAATACCACCACCCACTTTATTGCCTTTAATCATAAGACGGTATTCGCCAGGGGTCAGCTGCAAATTGTCTCGAATATGAATACTTGGAACTACGACTCCCAAATCTAAGGCAAATTGTTTTCTGATGGATCTAATTCTTTCGAGCAAATCTCCAGGGCCTTCTTTTTCGATCATCGGAATAAGCCCATAGCCTACTTCAAGCTCGATTAAATCAAGTGGTAACATTGACTCAATATTTTCTTTAGCAGGTTTATTTTGCTCTTCAGCTTCTTTGGCTTTTATATTTATAAGATCTTCTTGCTTTGTCTTATGAACTACAAATGAAATTAGCCCAAGCGCACCACCAATCATAAGAAATGGAAAAGTAGGCAAACCCGGAACAAGTGCCATAAGTGATATAACAGCAGCTGATACCCCGACAGCTCTTTGATTACTAAACAACTGATTGACGACTTCGGCCCCCATATTATCGTCAGTTTTTGCACTTCGGGTTACAACAATACCTGCTGCGGTTGAAATAATAAGCGCCGGTATTTGCGCAAGTAACCCATCACCAATTGTTAGCATGGTATAATATTTGGCAGCAGTCCCTATATCTAAACCCTTTTGTAATACTCCAATAAGTAAACCACCTACAACGTTTATAATCGTTATAATTATGCCAGCTATCGCATCTCCTCGTGTAAACTTGCTGGCACCATCCATAGCTCCATAAAAATCAGCTTCTCGCTCGATCTCTTGTCTTCGTTTTCGAGCATCTGTCTCGTTAATAATTCCAGCGTTAAGGTCAGCATCAATAGACATTTGTTTACCAGGCATAGCATCTAATGTAAAACGAGCTGATACCTCAGCGACCCGGCCCGCACCTTTGGTAATCACTATAAAATTAATGACAACTAAAATACTAAAAATGACTAATCCAATAACATAGTTTGAACCAACCACAAAGTTACCAAAAGATTGAATAACAGCGCCGGCTGCAGACTCCCCCTCATGACCATGACTGAGTATAATTCGAGTTGTCGCCACATTTAGTGATAATCTAAATAGTGTTGTTATCAAAAGGAGTGAGGGAAATACCGAAAACTCAAGTGGCTTATTTATGTACATAGATACAAGCAAAATGAGAATTCCGGAAGCTAACGAAAGTGACAAAGCTAAATCGAGTAAAAAAATAGGTAACGGTATAATCATGACCATTAAGATAACAAGCAAGGCTACTGCCATCATCAGATCAGTATTTTTTGTAAACTTCTCAAATTTTTTTAAAAATTGAAATACATCATCCATACTTATAAGGCTCGCTTTCGTTTAAGCTTATAAACATAGGATAGCACTTCTGCTACGGCCACATAAAGGTCTCTCGGAATAAACTGGTCCAACTTCATAGTCTTAAATATTGTCCTTGCCAGCGGCTTGTTTTCAATGATCGGAATTTTATGTTCTCTGGCTATATCCTTTATTCTTTGAGCCACCAAATCAGCTCCCTTAGCAATAAGCTGAGGAGCGGCCATATTAGGTCCATATTTTAATGCCACAGCGATATGCGTAGGATTTGTAATAATAACATCGGCTTCAGGAACTTTTTGCATCATACGTTTATTGGCCATTTCTCTTTGCATTCTTCGAACGCGGCCTTTAATTTGCGGATCAACCTCTCGGTTTTTCATTTCTTCTTTAATTTCTTGTTTGGTCATTTTCATACGCTTTTCAAGTTCCCACCATTGAAAAAAGTAATCAAAAGCCGCAACCACTATAACCGAAAAGCCAATCGCAATTAAAATTTTAAAAGTCATTTTTCCTAAAAAGCTAAGGGATTGATCAAGTTCCCAATCCATACTTTTTAATAATAATGGCACATCTGTTTGAATCACTTTATAGGCTATAAAGCCAATAAGAATCATTTTTAAAAGTGCTTTTACACCTTCAACTAAAGCTCGCATCGAGAACATTCGTTTTAATCCCTCGACAGGATTTAATTTTTCAAATTTTGGCATTAAAGCATCTTCCACTTGCAACGAACCTACCTGCAAAACAGATGACATAACTCCTAAAACCAAACTAACTAATAATACAGGTCCTAAAAGAATCGCCAATTTTTTACCGACAATACTTGCCACTTGAGCTAATGGATTATCATATGATTTATAAGTAAATGCTATTTCAATAATCTGCTCAATTAAACCTGATAAATGCTCAAAAAAGAAACCAGCTGCTACGATAATAAGCACACCTGATGCAAAAAAAAATAAACTTGAGGCAAGCTCTTTTGTTTGTACGACCTGGCCTTGCTTACGAAACTCTTCGCGCCTGGTCTGCGTGGCCTCTTCTGTTCTGTCATCACTTTGACTATCATCAGACATTAGAGGACCTCGATAAAATTTTTAAATTGCGATAACGAAATTGAAAATATTTTTTCAAGCTCATCACCCAGTAACGGTAAAGAAATAATCATTACAATAATTGTTAGCATAAAATTTATTTGCAAACTGGTTGCAAATACATTCATTTGTGGAACTACCCGAGCCAGTACCCCCATAATAATATTTGCAATCAATATAGCCAAGGTAACAGGGAGCGCAAGTTTAATTCCATAGATAAGGGCCTGAACAAATTGACTCATTATAAACTGAATATTTAGTTGCGCTAAATTCATTGCAGAAGGATCAAAAACCCTAAAACTATCTACAAAATAAGTAATAAGAACATGATGAGCACCCAAAGTAAGAAATAATAAACTCGCAAGGGTCATATAAAAATGATCAAATATATTACTCATCCCGCCTTGAGCCGGATTAAATATTTGAGAACTGGTAGCTCCCGAAGCAATACCAATCCACTCACCAGTTATACTCAACGAAAAAAAAACCATTCTCGATACAAAACCAAATACAATCCCTACAAACACTTGCATTATACTGATAACCCACAAAGTCCCATCACTCATTTTTTCGATTTCACTTAATGATATTGAATTAACAACCGGAGCAATAATTGAAGTTAATACAACAGCAAATAAAATTTTTATGGGCGTAAAACTTAAATGCGTTCCCCAAATAGGCATAGTAAAAGTAAACCCTGTTACTCTTAAAAATATAAGCGCATAAAAAAGTAAACTCCCCTGAGATAAAACCACTTATTCTCCTGCTCTTACAAAATCCGGAATCGACTCAAATAAACTAATTGTATAATTCATAACAACATCTAACATCCAAGGGCCAGCTAATGCGATAATCAGTCCCACAATAACAATTTTCGGAATAAAGCTAAGGGTGGCTTCGTTAATTTGAGTTATGGCCTGAAAAATACTTACGGCAAGACCCACTCCCAAAGTAGCTATCAATATTGGCCCTGACAACTTCGCCGTTGTTAAAAGAGCATCATGTGTTAATTTCATAACCACAGCATCAGTCATTATCAACCTCCAAAACTTTTAACGAGTGCACCAATGGTCAAACTCCATCCATCAACTAAAACAAATAGCATTATTTTTAATGGCAATGATATGACCACAGGTGGTAACATCATCATCCCCATCGCCATCAATACACTTGAAACTACAATATCAATAACTAAAAAAGGTAAAAACAACATAAACCCAATTTGAAATGATGTTTTTAGCTCGGAGATAATAAATGATGGCACCAAAACAAAAGTAGAAACCTCTGCTAAACTTTTTGGAGCTTCTGATTTTGATAACCTTACAAAAAGAGATAAGTCTTCGTTACGAGTTTGTTTAAACATAAACATACGAAGGGGCTTGAGGGCATTATCTAAAGCTACCGACTGAGATAAGGTCCCATCCATATATGGCTTTAATGCGTTGGCATTTATTTCTTCAAATGCTGGCTTCATAATAAATGCAGTTAAAAATAGAGCCAGTCCAACCAACAATTGATTAGGGGGTAGCTGTTGCACTCCTAATGCCTGACGCAAAAATGATAACACGACGATAATGCGAGTAAAACTTGTCATCATTATTAAAATAGCTGGGGCTAATGTTAATACCGTTAACATTAAAATAATTTTTATTGCTGATACAACTTCCGTTGGATTATCCGTCGTTTTAAATCCCATATTTATACTAGGATAAGCAATTTGAGCCTGGAGTTTTGCACCAATAAAAATCACAAAAAAGGCAATAAAAAATAAAAAATATTTATTATTTTTCATTTTTCACAACCTTCTCATTTGACTTAATTTTTTTGAAAGAATTGTTTTTACTTCAGAAATTGAAAATTCATCTTCTACAAAGTCATCAAACTTTTTGCTTTGATTTTGGTCCGTAGTTTTAAGCTCATCATCAAGCTGATTTTTAAATGTTTTAGTTTTAGTTTCTCTTTCGCTTTGTGATAGATCTATATCTTCATCTAAAATTGATAAACTTTTTATTAACGATATATGATGGTCAGTAACACCGATTAACACATGCTCTCCGCCCACCTCTACAATGGTTAATTGCTTTTTGGGCCCAAGTGGCAAATGATTAACTAATTTCATCTTAATAGGCGCATGCTTTCGAGTCGATTTTTGTTTTGATTTTTTTACCAAAATAAAGCTACCCAAACTGATGATCCCTAAAAAGGCTAGAGCAATCATGATTTTTGAAAGGGCTTGATTATCGTTATCTGGGCTTAGCTTTGCGGCCTGCTCAATATTAATTTTTATCTGACTTTCTTGAGGGGCACTATTAGCACTATTTTCGGTACTATACGAATAGGAACTATAGCTAAAGATTATTACAATCAAAGCACCAATTAAAGTTTTCATCATTTAAGCTGCTCCACTCTTTCTTTAGTCGAAATAATGTCGGTCAGCCTAACTCCAAATTTTTCGTTTACAACAACAGCTTCTCCCCGGGCAATGAGCTTATCATTTACAAATACTTCTAAGGGTTCACCGGCTAATTTACTTAGCTCAATAACAGCTCCCTGACCTAAATTAACAAGATCTCGAACTGACATTTTTGTTCTTCCAAGCTCTACAGTCACCCTAAGTGGAATGTCTAAAATCATTTTCAAATTAGGATCAATATCTTTATCTTCAATTTTTGCTTCTTTGTTTTTTGGCTTTTCAGTTTCGGCCAGAAGTTTATCAGCTAAATCATCTAAATTATTTGACATACTTACATCCTTATTTGTTATCAATTATTCTTGTAATTTTAGTTGCAATAGATCCATGGTGAATGCCGTAAAACCCTTTAAAATAAGGCATCTCCTCAATCTGAATATCTAATTCACCAGTTGCATCTTGATCTAACGGTATAACATCTCCGACTTTTAAATTCATAATGTTACCAAGTTGAAGCTGAGAGTAACCAAGGTTTACTTTTACATCAACTTGTGCATCAAATAATTGCTGTTGAATAATTTTTGACCAAATCATTTTTTCTGCCTGATCGCTTTCTACCTGAAATCCACTTGATAATTTTTGTTTGATCGGCTCAATGGTTGCATAAGGCATAACAATGGTAACCGTACCATTTGCGATTTCTAGTTCGACATCAAATGTAGTTGCTATAACAATATCTGTCGGCGGAACGATACCCACGAATTGCGGGTTCACTTCTGTTCTGACAAAGGAGCACCCGATTTTTTCGATATGTTCCCAGGCATTTTCTAAATCATGAATGGCTAATTCAACCACTTTTCGAACAATATTAAGTTCGATGGCTGTAAAATCTTTTCCTTCGATTCGTGCGTAGGATCTATTTGATCCACCAAAAAAAGAATCTACTAAGGCATAAGCCAATTTGCTTTCAATCACAAAAAGTCCACTGCCTCTTAACGATTGAAACCTCAGCACACTCATACAAGTCGGCAAGGGAAGAGTATTAATAAACTCTCCAAATTTTAAAAAATCGGTACTGGCAATTGATATGGTTGCGATTTTTCGTAGCGAACCCGATAACGATACCCTAAAGGCTCTCATAAATTTTTCGTAAATGACATCCAGCTGGGGAAAGCGACCTCTAACGACCCTATCACGACTGGTTAGATCGTAATTTTGAACATTTTTTTGGCTAACGTTACCTGAATATTTACTTGATTGCTGTTCGGCAGCCCCTTTATCCCCTCCGCCAGAAGCCCCGCTATCCGAAGAATCACCACCATCAGCAACCGCAGCTAATAGAGCATCGACTTCACTTTGTGATAAACTACTCATCGTTACCCCGTTTAGTTATATATAAATCCTGTAAAATAAATATTTTCAACTTTACCCTCTGACATAAAAGCATTTATTGTATCTTTCATTTCTACCCTTAATTTTTCTCTTCCTTCAGTGGTTGAAACAGACTCATAGGTTTTGCTCGATAAAAGCATGATTATAATATCTCGAATTTGAGCATTTCTACGATCGACTTCATCTTTGGCTTCAAGGTTATTTAGCTCAAGTTCGACACTTACTTTGGCTACCCTTCGACCTCGGCTTCCTGATAAATTGACAACAAAAGTTTCAAGCGGAATGATTGGCTTTACCGACTGCGCTTCGTGTTCGCGCTCTTTATGCTGAGTTTCTATTTCTCCCCTTACAACAGCATCAATTCCTGGACTTTTTTCTTCGGCTTTTTTTGCCTGATATACCATAAAGGCGATGGCACCAACTACGATGGTATTAACTAAAACCAAGGCCAAAACAATGATATTCATTTTGCTACCCGACTTCGCACTTCCGTGCGCGCCCCCCTCAGCTGCTGAAGTTGCCGGCGTTGCCGCTTCTTCTGCCATTGCGATCCTCCTTGATCATATAAAAAGACAGCATCAAAATATTGACACTTATTTTAATCCTAATGGTTATTGAGCAACAAAGATGCCATCCCGATTTTAGTCTAGGCAAATTAGTTTGAATGATTAAAAATGACTGATGAATAGTTGCTAAATTACTCTGAATCAGCCCGAATCACAGGCTTTATGAGTTCTTGAATTTGCTGGACTAAACCCAAACTCCCAGCAATGACTGTGTTTTTAAGTGGGTGATAGGGACTTGCTCGGTAACTTTGAACAACACCGCCCGCCTCTGTTACTAACAAAGAGCCTGCCGCCGAATCCCATGGTTTTAGACCTCTTTCCCAGTAACCGTCAAAAACCCCACGCGCGACCAAAGCCAAGTCATAGGCCGCAGCCCCCGCCCTTCGAACAGCCCTAGCTTTTCGAACAACATGGTTAAATATATCGACCTGCTCAACTAATTGCTCTTCAAAATCGGCAATAAATCCCGTGGCTAAAAAAGCATCTCCTAATATAACATTTTGCCTGACCCTTAATCTTTGATTATCTAAAAAAGCACCTTTACCACGAATTGCCCAGTAACTTTCGCCATGCTCTCCCATTTTAGGAGCTGAAACGATTCCGAGTACGATTTGCCCCTGCCAATAAAGCCCTAAGCTGATAGCAAATATAGGAAAGCCGTGAACAAAGTTAGTCGTGCCATCTAGTGGATCTAAGATCCAAACAGGGTCTCGCCCCTGAAGGTAAGATGATTGAGATTCTTGAAAGCTTTCTTCGCCCAAAAATAAAAAGTCATGCCCCGATTGTTTAAGTGATTGAGCAATCGTAAATTCTGATTCTTTATCAGCCTCAGTAACCAAACCCGCAAGATGTTTACGCTCGATTTGTTTAACTCGACCAAAGTAAGACTCGAGTACCGATTCGCCCTTATTAACCGCCTCAAATGCACTTTGTAAAACATTTTCTAAATCCATTTGCCTTATTGACCCCTTTGCTTGTCCTAAGATAGCATGAGATAAGTTAGGGGCAATCAAAAATACCACCCCCAAAGGAGAAAGCTAAAATGTCAAAAATTCCTGCCGCCAAAATGGACACATTAGTTACTGTTATTATCGTTTTTTTTGTATGTCTTTTGTCTTTTTCTGTAGGGACTTATGTCGGTAAACGATTTAGTGACTACCAACATCAAATCGCTCTTCTTAAAGGCAGCCCCACTGAAGAGAGCCTTGCTTTAAATCCTGAAACTCACGACGCCTCAATAGCCCATTCAACAGAAGAACAAGATCACTCTTCACCCTCTGCAGCCCTATCTGACGATGATGTTGCAAAACTGGCCCAAGAGTTCGCCACCACTTCTGACGAAGCCCTGCATGATACTACAAGCGAAAAACCAACTGAAATCCCCACCCATAGTGATGAACATCAAGAAGAGGCTACGCATCAGGCCGGTAACAAAGACCAACACACAAATAAAGATGACCGCCACCTCGCTTCTGAAACTCCTACGGAGCCAGCTCCAAGTAAAACAGTAACGGCCAAGGCCTCTACCACTCATACACCGGCCACTCAAACGGCTACTACTACAACTAAAGCTGCTCACACTTCAACAGCTGCCACAGCAAACTCTAAAGCAAATGTTACCGAAGAAAAGCAAAGCCATGACGCTGATCATGTAGATCAACAAACCGTTGCTAAAAATTTAGCTACTAGCCGAGCCGGAAAATATACGGTTCAAGTTGGCTCTTTCCCTACAGAAATCGAAGCCTCTCAATTAACTGAAACTTTAAAAAAGCAAGGCTTGAGTGCCTATTTTGTAGCCGCACGAGTACCTTCTAAAAATGCCGATGAAAAAGAAAAATACAAAACCTGGTACCGCGTAAGTGTTGGGCTATACGGCGACCTAAAAGAAGCTGAAAGCACAAAAAATCAGCTCGTAACAGATAAAAAAATCAAAAGTGGAATGGTTCTTAAATTGACTGAATAGGCCTTTGTTTAAACCTGACCCGTTTAACCTGACCCGCTTAAACTAACTTAATCTTTCAAGCTTAGCATATTTAGCAATAAATTTTTTCATCAGTGTCCCTTCAAATAATATAGTAAGCCTTGTTTCTTCGCCATCTCCTTCAACCTGACGAATAACTCCTTTCCCAAAATGGGGATGCTTAACATGCCCCCCTTGTGACCAGGAATTTAATGAGGAGCCCGTTGAAGCTCCTAACGAAGAACTTGTTTCGTCATAAAAACTTTGGGACTCAAACACATCTTTGTTTATATTGGCAGATTGGGTCCGGTATCGATTTGCAAATCCACTTTGCCTTTGTCCAATTCGATTAATATTAGTAACCATACATTTTTTGGGAACTTCCGAGATAAAGCGAGCTACGGGGTTCATTTGCTCCTGACCCCAAACACGCCTCACCTGAGCCGCCGTTAAATATAATTTTTTCTTAGCCCGAGTCATAGCTACATAAAAAAGGCGTCTTTCTTCTTCAAGGTCATCTGGGTCCATAAAGCCACCACGCGCTTGCGGAAATAACCCCTCTTCAAGACCAACGACAAACACATACGCAAACTCAAGGCCTTTTGACATATGAACCGTCATAAGTGTTACCGTATTTTGCCCTTGCTCCATTTTATCTAAATCTGACACAAGAGCCATTTCTTCTAAAAATAAAGAAAGTGTTGGCTCGGTTGACTCTTTCATATATTGCTCAATAGCATTCGAAAAAGCTTCTAAGTTATCTATTCGCGCTTGAGATTCGGCAGAAATATCTTGTTTAAGACTTTGCAAATATCCTGATTGCTCGAGTAAAAAAACATAAAACTCTAAAAGTGTTCGATTAGAAAGGGCTGCGCTCAAACTTTCAAGCAAAGCTAAAAAATCTTTAATTTTTGACAAAGTCCCCGCTGGTAACAATTTATCTTCCACCACAAAATAAAGAGTTTCCCAAAGCGAAAACCCATTTTGACTGGCTATCATCATAATTTTATCTAAAGACGTTTTGCCAATACCACGAGCGGGAACATTAATAATTCTTCTTAGTGCCACATCGTCTTTGGGGTTATAAATCAATCTCATATAACTTAAAACATCTTTGACTTCAGCTCGATCATAAAACTTAAGGCCGCCAAAAATACGATAGGGGATAGAATTTAATCTAAGCTGCTCTTCAAGCAATCGCGACTGAGCATTGGTTCGATATAAAATAGCAATTTCTTTAGGCGACACATCCCCTTGAGAAACTAATTGAGCCACAATACGGGCGACGGCTTTAGCCTCTTCGTAGTCGCTAGCTTCCATAATAAAATCAATAAGCTCACCTTCTTGATTGCGGGTAAAAAGCTCTTTCCCTTTTCGATTTTGATTATTTTTAATTACCTCAGAGGCTGCATTTATTATATTTTGAGTTGATCTATAATTTTGTTCAAGCCTAAATACCGAAGCCCCTTGAAAGTCATTTTCAAAATTTAAAATGTTACTAATATCAGCCCCGCGCCAGCTATAAATCGACTGATCTTCATCGCCAACCACACACAAGTTTTTATGACCCATCGACAAAAGTCGAATGAGCTCGTACTGAAGTTCATTTGTATCTTGATACTCATCAACAAGAATATATTTAAACTGCTCCTGATAAAAATTTAATATTTCTTTATTGTTTTTAAACAGTTGATACGTTTTAAAAAGCAAATCAGAAAAATCCATAGCTTGATTGGCTTTCATTTGCTTTTCATATTTTAAATAAATGGTTTCGATCATTTGTGATTTTTGCCCAAAAGGCTTTTTATCAAAATAAATTTGTTTTTTTGATTTAATTTGATTAATCATTTTTTGAGCATCTTTAGCTTCTATTTGCGCATCTAAATTTAAATCTTTAAGTAATTTTTTAATCATTGAGATCTGATCTGAATCATCAAAAATTGTAAATTCTGTTTGGTAACCTAAAGCCGAAGCATGGAGTCGTAATATTTTTGCACCAAAGCTATGAAATGTTGACAACCATGAAGGAGAAAAAAAATGTTTAGCAATTTCAGATTCGCTCAGTAAAATATCCACTCGATGCTTCATTTCAGTAGCTGCTTTATTTGTAAAGGTAACAGCTAATATTTGGTCTGGTTGAGCCAGCTGCTGCTCTATGATATAGGCCAAACGATGGGTTAGGGCTTTGGTTTTTCCAGATCCCGCTCCCGCTAAAACCAATACCGGCCCCTCTACGGATTTAACCACATTAAGCTGCTCCGGATTAAGCCCCTCAAATAAAAAAGACATAAAACCTCATCTGTCATACGTGAAGCTAATTTCACGCCGTTAAGTACTTCCACATGTACAAATCATTTTACGCAGAGTTAAGTGTATAAAAGGCATCGACTTGTTTAACAAAGCTAATTTAATAGCTCTGTTCGTTTATGACGAGGCGGTCCACAGCCCCGAGGGGCAATGCCCCAAAAAAGTCCCTACAGCTAGTTTATATACACATTTTTAAATAAAATAGCCATTTTTAAGGGGGTGTTTCCCCTAAAAATTCAATTCCAGCCTACCTTATGTTGGCCCAGCTAATGCATTACATAAACTCTATATGACCATTAATATTTTTAATTCACCCAAGCCGTTTGCTTTTATCCAATTTTTTACTATATTTTTTAACTTATTTTTAGTTTTGTTTTTAGCTCCTTTTTCTACGCATGCTAATAGCTCAAGTGAAATTAACATTAAAGCTGTAGGCGATATGATGCTTGGACTCAATGCGCCCAGTAAATATCCCGATCATTTTTTCTTAGAAGAAGTATCTGATATCCTTTCTAACTCTGATATTTCATTTGGTAACCAAGAAGGATCCATTTGCGACCTTGAAACCTTAAGCCCCAAATGCAATAGCTCAAACAAAGAGTGCCATGCTTTTAAATCGCCTAGCCATCTTATTTTGCAATATAAAAAAGCTGGATTTGATGTGTTAAGCTTAGCTAATAATCATATTTTTGATTATGGCTCAGCTTGCGCTTCTGAAACAAAAAACAAAATTGAAAATAATAATATATTAGCTATTGGATTAACTGATAAAATTCGAAAATATTCAAAAGACGAAAAAAACCTTCTTTCTTCTGTTCGATTTATAAATAAAAACAATCAAGTCATCGCTTTTATTGGGTTTCACTTTTCTAACTCAGGACAAAGACTTTTATCAATTCACGAAACTCAGCTTGCACAAAACATAATACAGTTTTTAAAACAAAAATCTGATATTGTTATTGTCTCAATGCATGCAGGCTCTGAGGGACACTTAGCTCGCCATACCTTAAATAGTAACGAATTTTTTAAGGGTGAAAATCGTGGTAACAGCATTAAATTTGCTCATACTGTCATTGATGCCGGTGCTGATTTGGTTTTAGGGCATGGCCCCCATGTTTTAAGGGGACTTGAGATTTATAAAGATCGGCTTATAGCTTACTCTTTAGGCAACTTCGCCACCTACTCGGGCTTTTCTCTTATTTATCCAAAAAATTTAGGAGCCATACTCGATATTACTCTAAGTCACACGGGCGCATTTAAAAGAGGTCAAATTTTTTCGACCATTCAAAAAAAAGATGCTCAAGGTAAAACTAGGCTTAAACTTGATCTAAGTCACCAAGCTCTCAAAGAAATTTATTTACTATCGAATGAAGACTTTTCTCAATCTTCACCTCAAATATACAATGATGGAAGTGTGCGTCCAATAGCCAATAGCCAATAGCCTATCGCATAAGATAGCTAAACTCTATCAAAACATAATTTTAATCAATTAGACAAATAGTGCGGTCAGAACTACACTGGCTTTGTACCAAAATAAATAAACCCAATGGTACTTAACAAAAGGAGAGATTATGGAGAATCAACAAAACCAATCAACTCGTATGCCTCTTATTAACGAGCGCGCACCCGAGTTTGAAGCCAAAACAACCCATGGGCTAAAAAAGCTAAAAGATTACGAAGGTCGATGGCTCGTTTTATTTTCGCATCCTGCGGATTTCACCCCTGTGTGCACAACCGAATTTATGGGCTTTGCAAAACACTATGAAGATTTCAAAAAAGCTAATACTGAACTTTTAGGTCTATCGATTGATAGCTTATTTTCACACATTGCCTGGATTAGAAGCATCAAAGAAAAGTTTGGCGTAGATATTCAGTTTCCGATTATCGAAGACCTTAGCATGAACGTGGCAAAATCATTTGGCATGATTCATCCCGGAGCTTCTGACACTTCGGCTGTACGTGCCACTTTTATTATCGACCCTAAAGGAATTTTAAGAGCCATGATCTATTACCCCATGTCAAATGGTCGCTCAATTCCTGAAGTGCTACGTTTAGTTATGGCCCTTCAAGAGTCAGACAAAACGGGATTTGCTACCCCTGAAGGTTGGGAGCAAGGCCAAGCTTGTATTGTTCCTCCGCCAAAAACCACTCAAGAGGCCGAAGCGAGAATGAAATCTGACTACAAAGTCACAGATTGGTATTTTTCAAAAACCAAGTAATTTTTAATATTTGTATTTAGTCTTTGGGTCTCCGATTTTAGAGGGGGTGTTTTGTGCCATTATCCACCAATTCACTTGGAAGGCTCCAAAACCAGCTTGTTGTGTCAACATACCGAGAGATTAAACCCATAATGAGGGTTTAATAAAGTCCATGTTGAAAAAACATTGCAAAGATCAAAGGTGAGCTAATCCTTTTATCCT
>DYOP01000021.1:34286-35775 GCA_020720425.1 Bdellovibrio sp.
TGAGGCACGGCCCTCCTGGCCTCTGCAAGCGTTACCCTGTCCTTGCGCTTGAGGCTCATGAAGGTAACCCGCCGAAGTTCAAAAAGTATTTCACAGATCAAAGTTGAGCCAATCCCTTTACCCTTGAGGCACGGCCCTCCTGGCCTCTGCAAGCGTTACCCTGTCCTTGCGCTTGAGGCCTCAAGGATAAAGGGATTGGCTCAACTTTGATCCCCCCGAAATTTTTAGTAGGTTGAGCGGGTTTAGGGGAATTTAAAATGGCAAGGTTGCAAGTTGAAAGTGTTCATTATTTTCTTTTGCAAAATTTAATTTAGCATTTTTTAGCTCTTCGACACCATTAGCAACTATTTTCGCTAGGTAAATTAATTGGGTTAAATTAGTTCGTGCAAAAAGGCCAAATTTTCCTCCAAAAAAACGTTGCATTTGTTAGTTGAATCCGCCCATCATTATTTAATTAAATTGACATAGCTACTTAAATATTCTAAAAAATAATTATGGCACGCCAAAAGCAATTGCTATTAAGCAAAGAATTTGAACTTAAAAAAGAGTTTGGGGGAGCCCACCTTAAAAACTCTCATGCCAAAAAGCCAAGACCAATTAACCCGAAAAAAACCATGCATCTCACATTGAGATCGTCTTTGGCTAAAGGCGAACAGTCCTTTCGTTATAATAAAAACCGCATTCTAAAAATTGAAAATGTATTAAGGACTCAAGCTAAAAAATTTAAAGTTGAAATTTATAAACTTGCCATTATGGGTAACCATCTTCACCTTCTTGTAAAGGCCAGCCAAAGAGAGAGCTTTATTGCGTTTTTAAAGGCAATAGCGGGAATTATCGCACGCATTGCCACAGGCGCTCAAAGGGGAAATGCCAAACTTAATTCTTCTTTAAAAGGCTTTTGGGATCAAAGGCCCTGGACTCGCATTTTATTTTCGTGGACTGAGTTTTTAAACGTTAAAAAATATGTTGAACAAAATTTTAATGAGGCCATGGGTTTTACCCCCTATAAACCCAGAAAATACAAATACCGTTCTACGGCCTAGCTGATTTGATGTTAGGCCCTATCTCGGTAACTCATCTCTATTTAGGAAAATCCAGATGGTCATGCCTAACCCAGAGGGTACACAATAATTTGTGTGCACCGAATTGATTTATTAATATTTAATCAAAGCCTTTTAGAGATTGAGTTATAGTTACCCAAGTGAGCCGTCCTATAGCGATAAATCACTCTCATGATGTGATAGTGTGTCGGTACTATAAAAAAAATTCCATTTGTTACATATCTATTCCTTACAAAACGCACCCTATTTATTTTCAAGGATTTAGTAGTTTTTTACCCCTATAATCTCGCAAATTTAATTATCCCTAGCCTCCCCCCTTCATCAACTAAAAATTTCGGAGGATCAAAGTTGAGCCAATCCCTTTATCCTTGAGGCCTCAAGCGCATGGACAGCATAACGCTTGCAGAGGCCATGGAGGGCCGTGCCTC
>DYOP01000179.1 GCA_020720425.1 Bdellovibrio sp.
AAAATCCTAATCCCTAAATTTTAAGGGTGAAATATGAAAAACAGTAATGAGTCGTTTTAGCTAGTTACTTGTTAAATTAGGCGTTGCAGGCCACATCCTTTGTGTAAAAAATACGTTTAGATTTTTTTCTTCTATGAAAATACTCTCTTAGTGACTGTGAAAATTCGGTGATAAAGGCCGAGGCCAAAAGCTGGATTAATGCCAAAAATGCAATCATGGCCCATGTTTTGGCCTCAACAAGCTTAACTTTTTCCCATGAAAATACGCTGATGTTTTTAACTTGATTGGCCTTGATCTCTAGGGCAATCAAGCCTCGTTGTAGCTGCTCACTTTTTGATTCGGATTGTTCTATTTTTTGCAGTAGCGTCGTTTTTTCTTCACTTATCGCGGCCCGTCCCCTACTCACTAGGCCGCGCTCTCTAAACACGTTCATATCAGCAAGGGCCGAGTTGAGCTGTGTTTGTAGTGAGAGTGATGTTTGTTTTTGTTGTTCGATTTGTGATCTTAAAAGTTCAATCTGAGTTGTGTACTGATTATTGTTGGCCACAAGCTTTGGATCATTGATGTAAAGTGAATAGCACACAGTGAAGATGGTATAGGCATAAATGGGGTATCTTAAAAGTTTGATGCCTAGTTTTTGTGAGCTAGAGGATAGAAGATAGAAAGTTTCAACACAAACCGCGGCCACAATGGCCATCAATGCCGAAAGTCCAAGCTCAAGGTAAAAATGGCAAGCAAAGGTGAGTAGGATAAACTCAGAGCCTAAAACGGAGAGCATCCCAAATGATGATAAGGCCATGCTTGAAGATTTTGTTGCTGCTGTTTGATGCGTAAATTTTAGGAGTGTTTGCGGCCTGGCCGGTTGTGATGGCCTAGATTTGCGTAGTTGATATCTAATGGCCTGTTGTTCTTTGGCAGAGCATTCCCTAAACCATCGAGAATTTTTTAAGTTTTCTTTTGTGAGTTTGTGGGATTTTATGGCCCCTCTGGCCCAAACACCAAGATTTTGAATTTGAGTCCTATTGATCGGCGTTTGAGTGGTCTTTGAGTCAAATTGAGTTGCATTTGAGTGGTGATACTTTTTTTCAAGTGTATGTGAGGAAAATTTGAGTAAATTTGACTCGGACGTACTCAAATTAGCGTCTAATACTGAAGTTTTCACGGTAGAGGCTCCTTGTGAAAACTCAAAATTGGATTGCGGCCACTCAAATCGACTCAAATAACGAAAAGTTGAATCAATAAGTGAGCACACAGGCACAATTATTGAGTCGTTAGTTATTTGACCGAATTTGTATAATAAAAAGTAATTTTGATAGTAGAAAAAATGGTGTGGG
>DYOP01000091.1:0-4439 GCA_020720425.1 Bdellovibrio sp.
TTACTTCTTACTTCTTACTTCTTACTTCTTACTTCTTACTTCTTACTTCTTACTTACTTACTTAAAATTAAAGTGATCATTATTCTGATGACGTCAAGGCAGAGGGGTTACTTTTTTTTACCCCAAAATCCTGAAGTGCCTTTTTTATCGTCACCCTCTTTTAACGGAATCTCGCGGACTTGAGCCAGTTGTCTAAGTAAAGACTCCTCTTCGGTTGTTAGTTTTTTTGGAATATCAATATCAAGATGATAAACCATATCTCCCCGCTTATCGGCCTTAACCGAAGGAATCCCCTCACCTAAAACCCTAACCTCATCACCTAATTGAGAGCCTTTTGGTATATTAACAATTGTTTGTCCCATGGGCGAGTGACCGCTGACCTGCCCTCCCAGTAAAAAATAGAGATAATCAATTTTTAATACCGTATGAAGATGAATCCCCTGACGTTCGTATTTTTCATCCGCTTTAACCCGAACTTCAACATATAAATCACCGGCCCCGGCCCCTTTAAATCCCGCCTCACCTTCGCCCGTAATTCTTAGGCGAGTGCCATTATCAACCCCCGCAGGAATGGATACTTGAATTCGTCTTTTTTGAGTAACACGGCCCTTACCATGACATTTTCGGCAAGGGTCTTTGACTATTGCTCCCTCTCCGTGACAAGTCGGGCAAGGGCTTGCCATAGCAAAAAACCCTTGAGAGCGAACCACCTGACCACTGCCTCGGCAAGTTCCACAAACCTCGGGAGCTCGGCCTGACTCGCTTCCTGTGCCTTTGCAAGTTGCACAATCAATTTCAGACTCAAATTGAATCTCTTTGTCAGCTCCTGTAATGACTTCTTTTAATTTTATTTCGGTAACATATTTTAAATCCGCTCCGCGGCGAGGACCTGTTTTGTTTTCACGCCGCGAACCAAAACCCCCGCCCCCAGCGCCTGATCTGGCTCCACCAAAAAAATCTTCAAAAATATCAGAAAAAGCAGAAAACACATCATTCACATCTTGAAAGCCGGCTCCTCCGCCAAAGCCGCCCGCTCCCCCCTGGCCAAAGGCCGCATGCCCAAAACGGTCATACTGAGCTTTTTTTTGAGGGTCACTTAAAACATCATAGGCTTCAGCGGCTTGTTTAAATTTATCTTCAGCCTCTTTATTTCCTGGATTGCGATCGGGATGATACTGCATGGCAATTTTGCGATACGCTTTTTTTAAAGTATCCGCATCAGCCTCTCGAGAAACACCTAATATTTCGTAAAAATCTTTTTGACTCATAGAAAAGACAATCTGGGGGTTGTTTTTTAATGTGTCAAGCTGACTAGATGCAAAATAATTATGACCTACGGCCTCCTGTTAATGTTAATGGCCTAGATGATCAGGTCGCTACCTTTAATTTGATAATTTTGATAATGCTTAATTTGATAAAGCTTAATTGATAATGCTAAAAATGGCTTGCGCAGATCAGAGGTGATTTATTCTTTTTATTCTTGAGGAGCACGGCCATCCATGGCCTCTGCAAGCGTGTTGCTGTCCTTGCGCTTGAGGCCCCTCAAGAATAAAAAGAATAAATCACCTCTGATCTCCCCCAAGTTTTTTGTAAACAAGTTTTGGGAGCAATAAGCATTTAGAAAGATTTAAGTATGAAAATGATATGCGGTTTGACCCATGACTTAAGTCGAGAGAGTTTTTATTATGTTAGTTTTACTACTCTAATTAAAATTCAATCCTTTAAACTATGTAGGTGAAAACATCTTTAGATATAAATTCAATTATAAATTCGAACACAGTTTCAAAAAGAGCTTCAAATAGAGTTTCTTACAGAAATTCAAATAGCGCTTATAGATGTTGTATAGCTTGTAAAGATTATAGAGATTATAGAGTTTATAGAGATTATAGAGGCTATAGAGATTTATACAAATTTCCATTTAAGGTTTTAAGCAAACAAAACTTATTACGCAATTTTATTATATCTCTATTTATATCATTTATTATATTTCGGCCTCTTTCGTCATGGGGGAGTGAAGATAAAAATTTTTCAAGGCATTCCACGGCATATAAAAAAAACAGTTACCAATCTCAAGCCTCATTTATTTTTGATATACCGGTTACCTACAATACGCGTGTGACCTCATGGATTCATTACTATCAAACCAAAGGACAAAAATGGTTTCGCAACTGGATTGAGCTATCAACCCACTATATGCCCATGCTTCAACGCGAACTCAAAAACAATGGGTTACCCCAAGATTTAGCCTATATGGTTATGATTGAAAGTGGATTTAAAGCCAATGCATTAAGCTCAGCCGATGCCGTTGGCCCTTGGCAATTTATAAGACCTACTGGCGAACGCTATGGGCTTAAAGTTAACTCTTGGCTTGATGAACGACGCGATTGGGCTAAATCAACCAAGGCGGCAACCCGCTATTTAAGAGATCTTTACCAGGAGTTCGGTAGCTGGTATTTAGTGGCCGCCAGTTATAATATGGGAGAAAATGGACTTCGCAGACAAATTCAAAAACATAAAACAAAAGATTTTTGGAGATTAGCCGAACTGAGTGCTCTTCCAAAAGAAACCATTGATTATGTACCTAAAATTTTAGCCGCTATGCTTATTAGTAAAGCCCCTAGCCTTTATGGATTTCGAAATATCCCCTTTCACCAACCCTTTGAATTTGAAATGGCCTACGTCCCCGGCGGCACAACCATCACTCAGGTTGCAGACGCTTTAGGCTTAACTCACCAAGCCCTTAAAGAAATGAATCAAGAGCTTGTCTCGGGGGCCATTCCCCATTATGTTACTCATCATCCTATTAAAGTCCCAAAAGGGGCTGGCTCGCTCGTTGCCGTGTGGGTAAAAAAAGTTCGTTACTCTGAAACCTATGGAAATTAATTATGATTGTAAAAAAATTTGGCGGGGCCACTCTTGATACAACTCAAAAAATAAAAGATTTAGCGGCTAGCATAAAAAATCAACTCTCCTCTTCGGATGACAAACTGTTACTTGTCGTAAGCGCTATGGGTAGCACCACAAATGAGCTGATTCAACTGTCTCGTCAAATCACTTCACACCCTCATTTAAGAGAGATGGACATGTTACTCACAACAGGTGAGCGCATTAGCGCAGCCCTACTTTCGATGGCACTTAATGACCTTAATATATCAAGCCTAAGTTTAACTGGGTCCCAAGCCGGCATTGTAACAAACCAATCTCATTCAAATGCTTATATTCAAAACATCTCTCCGTGGCGAGTGACCGAGGCCTTTATCGACCACCAAATCGTTGTTCTTGCGGGGTTTCAAGGGGTATCGGAAATTGAAAAAAATATTACAACCTTAGGACGCGGAGGGTCTGACACCTCGGCCATTGCAATGGCCGCGAGCTTAAAAGCCTCTCATTGCGAAATCCTTAAAGATGTTACTGGCGTATTTACGGCTGACCCCAAAAAAGTAACAGGAGCTAAAGCTATTAAAAAACTTGATTTTGAAGAGGCCCTTACCATAACTTTTTGGGGGGCAAAAGTATTACACCACCGAAGTCTTCAAATTGCTGCTCGGCATTTAGTTAATATTTATGTTGGGCCTTCATTACATGATAAACAAGAGGGCACTTGGATTATAGATACAAATCAATTAAAAAAGGATACACCTATGTACGAATCACCCGAATTTTTATCTATTACATCTCATTCAAAAGTATACAAACTCACCACGAGTCAATTAAAATCAGCTTCTGAAGCCCTTAATAATTTTAAAACTCAACTAGAGCAAAACCATATTTCACAAATACAAATTCTTTGGCTTTCAACTAAAAATAATTTAATTGAACTGTTTTTAACGGGCCCAGAAGAGTCTTTAGAGCAAATCAACTTGTGGTCTTTAAATCAAGTCGATTGGGAGCTAAGCCCCCATATTATGGCTACAGTTACTTTACTCTGCCGCCCCTCTACCTCGCTTGATCTACAGGCTAAAGCCCTCTCTGTATTAGAAAAATATAATCACCGCATTTACCATTTTGTAGTCACCGAAAAAGCCTTTCATATTTGGGTCGATACAACTCAAAAAAATGCCATTATCCAAAACCTTCACAAAGAGTTACTAACTGAACATGTGACAGAAAAGAGAGTAAATAGCTAATGGGTATTTAATATTACGAATACGTAATATGAATATACTGATAGATAATAGCAGATATGCAGTTTGATAATAGATAAGGATAAAGATAAAGATAAAGATAAAGATAAAAGTTAAAGATAAAGATAAAAGTTAAAGATAAAGATAAAAGTTAAAGTTAAAGATAAAGATAAAAGTTAAAGTTAAAGATAAAGATAAAAGTTAAAGATAAAAGATAAAGATAAAAGATAAAGATAAAGATAAAGTTAATAGTTAATAGTTAAGAGAAAAAAACTAAAATAAAAAGGACATTATGACGACTCAAATACCAAAACC
>DYOP01000091.1:4539-6936 GCA_020720425.1 Bdellovibrio sp.
TAAGAGAAAAAAACTAAAATAAAAAGGACATTATGACGACTCAAATACCAAAACCCATTGCCCTTATTATGGGTAGCACTTCTGATTGGCCCATCATGAAACAAGCCAGTGATATTTTAACCGAGTTTGGCGTGGCTCATAAATCTCAAGTCATATCGGCCCACCGCACTCCCCAGCTTATGTATCAATTTGCAAAAAATGCTCACAAAAAATTTTCAGTCATAATCGCTGGCGCAGGTGGCGCCGCGCATTTACCGGGCATGGTCGCCTCTTTGACCCCCTTACTCGTTGTTGGGGTTCCTATTGTGGCAACCCCGCTTCAGGGATTTGACTCACTTTTATCAATTGTTCAGATGCCAAACGGAGTGCCTGTGGCCACCGTTGCCATTAATAATGCCACGAATGCCGCCCTTATCGCTCTTAGAATATTAGCCATCAATAACCCCGATTTTTTGCAAAAAATAATTAAATATCAAAAGGAGCTACAAAAAAAAGTTTTAAACTCAAAAATTCAAACGGCCACAAAAGAATCAGTTGCCCTAGCCGTAGCAGTAACCGCCCCGCCCCACCTGGCTAGCTACTCTGAAAAAAAACAAGCAACAGCAAAAAAATCAAAATCTTCACACAAAACAATAAAAACAAAAAGTAAATCGACTTATAAATAAATATGGACCAGCAAACTCTTCGATCTTATTTAATTAAAAAAGACTACGAGCGAACAGGCACAAGTATTGCCGTTTTTGCCGCAGGTCTAATGGGTAGTAGCCTTTTATTTTCGGCTCTTCCTTTTTACAATTCGGCTTTGGTTACCTCATTTATTTGTATCATTCTAAGTTCGCTGGCTTGGGGATATAATATTTTTTATCTTAAAGGCCATTTAAACTGGGGGAGATTTTCAATTATTCTGGCTGGCCTATCTTGGACTAGCTTATTTTTTGTATCGACCTACTACTTAAGTGATCATCAAGAGTTACTCTATATTATTACTCTTTACATCTATGCCACAATTACATTTTGGACCGTCGTTTTTAAATATGACCGCGCCATTGTTACTATCCAATTAACCATGGCTCTTTTAAATTTGATTTACCTTCATAATTA
Source organism: Bdellovibrio sp. (assembly GCA_020720425.1). GTDB lineage: Bacteria > Bdellovibrionota > Bdellovibrionia > Bdellovibrionales > Bdellovibrionaceae > DYOP01. The sequence goes on from DYOP01000091.1 coordinate 5,641, forward strand.
TCTTTTTTCTACACCTGGGTTAAATCAAGTTTTTTTAATTGGAAGTTTCATATATGTTTTATTTATTTATATAAATTATTTATATGGGTATAAAGATGTCAAAAACCAAATCTCTCATTTAAATCTTAAGCATGAATACTCACTTGAAGTGCAAAGAAATATTCAAAAACAACACGATATTAATCTGCAAAATCAAAAAATTGCTTTAAAAAACCTATCTCTTGGACTTTCTCACGAAATTAATAACCCATTAAGCATTATTAAAGCCAATTCTCAGAATTATTTAAAAAAATTAAATCAAATTGATCATGCAGAACTTAGCTCAACTGATACCAAAGAGTCTCTTATAACCATGTTAAACAAAATAAACTCTCAAACAGACCGAATTGCTTACATTACAAATCTGATTTCAAAACTGAGCGAAGAAGAGTTTATTTCAGAAAATCAAACCCTTAAAATAATTGAAATTATAAATCCAATTAAAAATGAGCTTGAAGCTAAGTATTCTGTAAGTATTGAACTAATTTTAGACCCTGTTGAAGCATTTAATAAACCTCTCGATCTCCCTAAAGAAATTTTACATCTCGTATTTTTTACCCTTTTTGAAAACTCGGTTCAAGCCATTAGCCAATCCTTAACTGTTACTAGCCCCTTAAATATTAAAATTTATTTGTCATCCACTCATAATGGAGATTTTTTAAATATTAGCATTTACGATCTAGGCCCAGGAGTTGATCCCTCACTTATCCCAAATCTTTTTACCCCTTTTTCAACAACAAAAACCCATATTGGCGCTGGCATAAATCTTTATCTGGCTAAAAAATATTTAGCTACCATTCAAGGTGATTTAACTTTTGAAAATAAAATTAGCCCCTCTCATTTTAATGTGCGCATTCCCGTTAAAGGAGTTATATGAAATTTAAATTTAACTTAATTGCATTCTTGTTAGTCATTGGATTATTTTCTATTTCATCAAAATCTGCTGAAACATGCTCACCACAAAAAGGCTCAGGTGCCAAAGCCCTAGAGCCACTATCAAATGCATTAAACAGTGATCTTAAAAAAAAATGCCAAGAGCATCCCGACTATCAATTTGTTACTTCTAAAACTTTTGGGATATTATCTGCCTCAGGTATTATCGAAGACATGGTAACACTTGCGGATGATAAGATTAAACAAACTCAAAAGCAGATACAAACCCAAGGGGCTAAGCCCTGCCCCGAGGGCTGTCAAAAAGTAGATGAACCCAGTTACCAAATATCCACAGAGCCAACCGAGAGAATTCAAAACCCCAAA
>DYOP01000180.1 GCA_020720425.1 Bdellovibrio sp.
AGGGTACCTCGAAAAATCTAATTTGTCAATTATTTTGACTTTAAAAATTGTAAGGTTTAAGTAAAATTTATTATTTCTCTCTAGATAGGGCAATTTTTTGAACAATTAGTCCGTTGTTATGCCTGAAATGAGGAATAATTAGCTAAAGCTAACACACCCCCCACTCTTTAATTGACAGTATCTGCAAAGATTGTAGGTCAAATTAATCATCGCTACCTCGCTTTTTGCTCGCACAATCCCAACTGTTCTTATCACGTCCGCCTTCATGCTATTTGCCATAAACCCGAATACATGTTCAACTCTCGCCCGTGTCCTTGATAAAGCCTTGTTTTCAATCTTTTTTTCTTCCGTAAGCGGTTTGTTTCGATATGCCCGCTCAATAATATTCGCATCAATTTTATTTGCTAAAAGACATAATAATATTGCCTCTGACATATACGCACTATCTGCCCAAAGCTTTTTTGTATCATTTTTGTCATCCAGCAATATCTCCAACGGCTGACTATCGTGGACTTCTGCCGATGTTGTTTCGTACTTGCGAACAAGTTTGTATTCAACGTCCGCATTTATATGATTTTTGTAGCCGTAATAACTATCTCCACCCTTTTTTGTCCATCTCGCATCCGTATCTTTTTGAGCAAGCTTGTGTACATTTTGAGTAAAATTTTCGGGGATTTTGCCTTCTTTAATTTCCTTGTTTTCATCTCTTGTGTTTCTTTGTTTCGGAACCTCTACAAAGCTTGCATCAATCATTGAACCGCTTTTTGCTGTGTATCCTTGTTTATTTAAAAATTCATCAAATTTGGAAAATAGTTTGTCTATGACTTTATTCTTTGCCAAGTCATCGCTAAAAAGCCAAAAAGTTTTTTCATCAGGGGAATAACCATTTTCATTCAACCCTAAGAAACGTCTAAAACTGCTTCTATCCGTTATTTGAAACTCTAATTCTTCAAAGGATAACGCATAAAGCCTTTTTAGGATTAAACCCTTAAAGAGCATAACTTTGTCAAAAGGTTTACGCCCAGAATTGTCTTTTCGTTCTTTTACAAAGTTTTTTTCAATTTCTTTTCTAAAAAGCTCAAAGTCAATTAAGCTAGATAACACTAATAATGGGTCTTTTAGCTTATTGAGTTGCTGATGTCTTTTTTCAATATCAAAAAATCCTATTTGCATTTTAAAATCCTCGCCCGTTAAATAACCATACAATTATATACCTAAAATGCTTATATTACAAGGATTACCGACTATTTAGTGCAATTAAAATATACTGATTTTAGATTGTGTTTTTAGAGGCACCCTT
>DYOP01000022.1:0-19202 GCA_020720425.1 Bdellovibrio sp.
GATAAAATTAGCTGAAACTGAACGGGAGGTAGCATGAGTAACAAATATAATAACGCAAAGCCCCTTGGTAACAATCAATTACGAGGCAAAACGGCGAAGTTTTCTAGTGTTCTAGCTTTCTTTAATATCCCTCCAAAAGAGATTGAGGATTTAGGTTAGCTAGTTTCTAAGCCTAATTAGCTATAATTATTATGTTATACAGCAATCAAATTAGGTAAATACAAAATGACAGACATTTTGTATTTACATTTTGCCACTACAAAGCTATCCTGACCCAGTGAGAATATCGGCATTCATCTGGGATGAAAACAACAGCAAATAGTGTCTTAAACACGGATTAACTCTGGCACAGATAGAAGATTTCCTTCTGAGCCAGCCGACCCTAATGGATGACGATAATCACTCAGACCAAGAGCCGAGATATATTGCTTTTGGTTATTTTGAAGACCGTTTTTTATTCGTCGTTTTCACACTACGGGTGAAAGACAAAAAAATTAAAGTTTCGGGTAATTAGTGCGAGATATGCCAGAGCAAAAGAAATAAAGAGGTTAGAAGCTTATGAAAAAGAAAAAGGCAACAGCCAAAAAAAGAACGAGTGAAGTCCAAGACCCTTTGGATCGGGATATGTCTTTCGTTTTTGACGACCCGACGAAGTGGAAGCAATTTAGCGAGTTGCTCCAGTTCGCACCGAAGGACAAAACGATTACTTTAAGGATGAGTGCTGACCTTTTGAGTCGCTATAAAAAGCTGGCGAAAGAGGAAAATACAAAATATCAGAAGCTAATTAGGGAAGCTCTTTTAGAGTTTCTTTTGAAAAAGGCTTCTTAGCCATTGTTTTAAACTAATCTGGTGGAAACCCAAGCACGAAGTCCAATTTGTCTTACGGGTGTATTTACATTTGTTCTTACTTCATTCAGGCTTTGTTTATGAGCGAATCAGCATCCCCTCCTTCAAATAAAAATTTGTGGGATCAAAGGTGAGCTAATCCTTTTATCCTTGAGGCCTCAAGCGCAAGGACAGCGTAGTGCTTGCAGAGGCCATGGATGGCCGTGCCTCAAGAATAAAAGGATTGGCTCATCTTTGATCGGAGAAATGCATTTTGTAGCATCAACTCTATTAAACTCTCGGTATGTTGACACAACAAGCTGGTTTTGGAGCCTTCCAAGTGACTTAGTGGATAATCGCACAGAACACCCCCTTCTAAAAAACGGAGACCCATGGATAAATGACATTTTACGACTCTATGTATGCTGCCTAAACAACTCAAAATGGTAAAATTAATAGCTTACCGCACTTTTTACCTTACCTTCTATTTGCAATAGCCCCGCTAAGCACTGTCTTGTTTGAAACCTCAGAAATCAATCTGACAGATATAAGTAAGATATAATTAATAAGGATCAGAAAAGTTGAATTAAGGAATGCATATGAATTATTTTTTTAGAAGATTAAAAATAAAAAGCAAAAATAAACAGTCAAGAACAGCTTTACATTTATCAATCACTATTTCTTTCACTGTTTCTTTTGTTTTACTTTCTAAAAACACAAATGCGAGTAGTGAATTTAATTTAAACTTATTAGAATTTCATCAAAAACAAATGGATCTTGTGCAAGATCTTAATACGCAAATCAATTGTCGATACCCCTTAATACTTCTGAGACAAGATATAATTGATAAAAAAATAGTAGAAAATAACTTTCAAATGCCTGATATGGCAAGATGCAATTCGGTAACACCGAGTGAGCTTTCAATTAAAACTCAGGCTTTAGAAGCTGAAAAATCAAATCTTGAAAAAAGATTTAACTTTCAGTTTCCATTATATTCGAGCGTTTTAGATTATAACGATAAAAACACTTCACAACTTAAAAATGATGGACTTTCTGATTTTGTGTTTGCTCCAATTAAAAGAGAACTTAATAAGGCAATCATCAAAGACCCCGCTCAAATTGAAACTCATATAAGAAATCAATGGGATGTCATAAACCCCACTCAACATTTAAATGAAATCAAAAATAATAACATACTTAGCACTGACATAACAAATACGATTGAAAACACGGTTAACACCGAAATCTTTTTTAATAATGACAGTAACCATAATAAAAATATACCTAAAAGCCAATGCTCTTTATCAACTGACAAAATTAATTCACTTCACACTGAATTTAATCTTAAAATGGATATTTACAATAATGCCTATTGGTTTTCGCTTTTATCTTTAGTTGGATATGACTGCACAATTGATTGGTATGTTAAACAGTCAGATGAGCTTAACACAAAAATTAAAAACATTCATAATCAAACCAGCGATCCGCAAACGACCTATTCAAAAATCCTTAATGCGAGTCCAAATCAACTTAACTCGATCATTCGAGGTCAAACATTTATTTTAATCCCTCAGCTGGGGTATGACATTCCCGATAAACCCAATGACCCCGAGCGCGAAAGGCTTAGCTACAAAGAGCTTGGTAAGTATTTTAGTCAACTCGGGGCCCGGTTGGTCGTTATTGGACGTGCTACTTTAGACTCTAAAGACAATCAAGTCTCTGTTACCCGCAGCAAAATACTGGATTTTATTAAAAATGATTCAGGTTTTGATAAAAAGTATACATTTTTAAGCCGCTCCATGGGGACTATGATTTTAAGAGAGGTTATCGAGTCAACTCCGGAATTGATACCTCATATTAAAGGGGTTGTTACCATTGGCGGAACTCCTTACGGCAGCGTCATTGCCGATTTTAAATCAAGAGCTGACCTTTTTGATGATGTTATTTATATGAGTCAGAATTTTATTTCGGGCTTATTAAAAGACCCCGTAGGATCACTTATACTCCTCCCTCGAGTTATTTTTGATCGCGACACAAAAAAGTTTTTAGAAACAATCAAATTTCGATTAAATTATGAGACCATGTCACATAATCGCTTTAAACCGCAGTTAAACGAAAAGTTAAATTTCCCCTTGGTTAACGTACTTCTCTTACCTCGTAATTTAAAAAATTATTTTAATGGCTCATCACGAATTGCAGAAGTTGATTTTACCTTTTTACATATGATGATGTATGGCCCCACGGAAGGCTCATCACCCCTGGCTCACGCTTCTTGGGACACGCAAAACTCTTACCGCATTATCGAATCAGAATATAATCATTTAGCCTTTTGGCAATGGGACGAGCCTTATGCATTAAAAGTTTGGCTTTCAGCTATTGGCGCCCTAAGTAACATTAAACCATAAAAAGATTGAGCAACTGACTATGGTTGTAAACCACATGGTCTGCCTTTTCAAAATCAGAAAGTGGCGCTTCGTTTAAGTGTTCGCCATAGGCAAACCAGCAAGTTTTAAGACCAATTTTTTTTGCAGGACCGATATCAGTTAATGTTCTGTTACCAATACTCATAACATAATTAGCTTGCAAATCATTTTCAGTCATAATTTTTAAAAAAAACTCTTCTTTAGTTTGGCTAAGCTCAGGGTTAACAAAATAAATTTTATTAAAAAAATATTCGATACCGGTATTTTTAACTTTAAGGCTTTGATATTCGGGCTTTCCCTGGGTCAGAAGATAAAGATTAAATTTTTGAGAAAGGGCTTGTAAAGTTTGAGCCGCACCTTCCATGAGGGGCAGGGGCATTGAAATGGTTTGCAAAAACAAAGGGCTATGCCGAATCGGTATTAATAACTGAGTGGTGTCAAGTAAGGTATCATCTAAATCAAAAATAATAGCTTTTAAATCAAAAAGATTTTCCATTTAAAATGTTACCCTCTCCCCATCTTTAGTCTTGCTAAATTTGTATGTAAATAAATGACCTTTATTGATAGAGTAAGATTTGAGATAAATAGAGGGTGTCAACAATTGCCCCTACCTTTTTACAAATAGGCCACTTACTTCCCCAAGTCATTGTTCAATACTATGAAATTGTAACCATTGCTGACGACTCTGTCACTCTTGAATTAGACATTGATCAGATTAAAAAATCAATTATTATCATCTCACTTGCCACTTTAGAGAGCCCTCCCAAATGGCTTAACCAATTAGCCCAATCCGATATGTCCTTTGGTCTTTGCGTGATCGTAAACCCCGACCAACAAAATGACCCGCAGTTAATTGAGTATTTTAATCAGTGGCCCATTTATCAATTTATTGATAGTAAAAATCTAGATTTTGCCTACAAAAATCTAAACAAATCGCTTGAACTCAAATTAAACAATGAACAGCTTTATGAGCAAAAAAAACTTATCGAAGCCTATCAAACCGAACTCAATCAAAATCAATCTTTGTTAAAAGAAAAAATAAAAGAGCGCAAACTTGAAATTCAAAACAAGACCACTCGCCTGCGAAAATTAACTACAGAACTTGAACAAATTAAAAATTTTGCTTTTAAATTGAGTAAATCAAGCTCTATAAATGGCGTTACCATCGAAATTAATCGACTTTTTAAAAAATGGTCAATACCCCATAAAGATTCAAGCCATTTTGATTTTGCTGAGCCTACCCCTTTAGAAGAGATCAAAGCTGATTTAAATCAATTATTTTTATCTTCTGAACTTATTGAGTTACCAAGTCAATTATTTGCTTCTAAAGAAAGTATTGATCAAGTCATCAACCTAACCCATCAGAGCTTAAAACGAATTCACACCTGGGAGCTTTTAGATGAGCAAAACCGATTTTGGAAAGCCTCCTTTGAATCGGTCAAAAACCCATTTATCATAGTTACTAAAAACTATGAGGTTTTAAGAATTAACCAGAAATGGCCCTCAAATAAAAAGCACACCAAATGTTACGAAATTTTATTTCAAAGATCTTCCCCCTGCCCTCAATGCAAAATGGGATATTATCACGAATTTGAATTAGAACAAAAAAATAGTATATACGAAGTCCAAAGCCAAAAATTTATTTCTCCTGAAAGTTTAGAACCCACGTTTTTGAATTATTACTCCGATCAAACTCAGCACATCAGCATGACCACTGAAAATATTGAAATAGCAAAACTTAATGAACTCGGCATTATCAGCTCTAGCATGGCTCATGAACTTAATAATCCCCTTGCCGGAATGCTTTCTTATGCTCAGTTAATTAAACTCGATCTTGACCCTCATTTAAGTTATATTCAGGATATCGAATCTCTTGAAGAGGGAATTCGCCGCTGCCGCGACATTGTAAATAAATTACTTCTGTTTACAAGGGGGTCATGGCAAAAAGATCAAGAAATTAGTTTGTATGATTTAATTCAAACCACCTCAGCCCTAGCTCAAATCAAAGATTTCACCCACCTTTTAAAATTTTCATATAAAATTGATTCAAAAATAAAAATTCCCGAATCACAAAGAACGCATCTAATGATTATACTCATGAATATCTATAAACTTTTGATTGCAAGCCTCAAAAAAAATGACGTACCCGTTGAAATATTTATTTTACTCAGTGTTACCCAAAAAACATTTAATGTATCTATTAAAATTACTCCTCCCTGCTTTAATAATGATCAAATCCCGATGATTAATACCATCATTGCCGATATGCAAAACATAAAAATCAAATTAAATACAGACCAAGGCCAAGTCAGTTTAATAAAATTACTCATCCCTCGTCTAGATTTTGAGCCAAATTTTTGACGCCATCCCTTTGCCTTTGATATTCTAGCTAAAGAAATTCCATGGAGGGAATCAAAGCATGAAAGATCAAAAGCCCGTACTAAAGCACATAAAAATGATCGGAAAAAGTGCACAAATGAGTCAAATTTTTGATCTTATAGACAAAGTGGCCGACACGGATTCGACTATTCTTATTACAGGCGAATCCGGAACCGGAAAAGAATTAATCGCTCGCTCACTTCATTATGCAAGTAACAGAAAAAATGAGCCCTTTATTGCCATAAATTGCGGCGCTATCCCCTCTGAACTTTTAGAGTCCGAACTCTTTGGCCATGTCAGAGGGGCTTTTACAGGAGCCATATCTAACCGCGCGGGGCGATTTGAATTAGCCGACGGTGGCACCATTTTTTTAGATGAAATTGGTGATCTTGCTCCCCATTTGCAAGTTAAGTTACTCAGAGTCCTGCAAGAACGAAGCTTCGAGCCTGTGGGTGCAGCTAAATCTATTTTGGTTGATGTTAGAATTATCGCTGCGACCAATAAAGATTTAGAAGAGCTTTCTAATCAAGGCAAATTTAGAGAGGATTTATTTTATCGATTAAATGTGATCCCTATTCATCTGCCCGCTCTAAGAGACAGAAAAAGTGATATTCCCATTCTTTTAGAGCATTTTGTGACACAGTTGAATCAGCGAAAAAAACGAAATATTACGGGCATATCAGAAACGGCACTTAAGCATTTGATACACTATCCCTGGCCTGGTAACATTAGAGAGCTCGAAAATCTTGTTGAAAGACTCACCATCCTTAAAGGCTCAGGCGTTATTGAAACCGAAGATTTGCCTTCGAAATATCAAATTGCGCAAGCCGGAGCCGATATTGTCCATCAAACGCAAACGATTCAAGCTCCTCAATTTACAGTCAGCGAAACCGGTTTAGATTTTAACTCTTTAGTTGATCAATTTGAAAATCAACTTTTAATTGGTGCACTTGAAAAAACAAATTGGAACCGAAATCAAGCGGCCCTTCTTTTAGGTCTTAATCGCACAACCCTTGTTGAAAAAATCAAAAAAAAGGGGCTTATACCATCAAGTTCAAGTCAGTTACTTGCCAAAGAACCAAACCCCCAGGCTTCAAATCCGAAAAATTTTAACTCTATTGATCATGATGATTTTTTATCTGATAAGCCCCAATTTTTAGACTTATGAAAAACGAAACAAATAAAAAGAATAATATTAATAATAGTAGTACTAATATTAATAGCAATAACAGCGCCGATAGCCCGATCAGCAAAAGTATAAATAATATGGCCAATATAAATCTTGTCATGATAACCGGGGCTTCGAGCGGAATTGGTTTTGAAACAAGTTTACTGTTACTTGAAAAAGGCTACCATGTTTTAGCTTTAGCCAGAAGGCAAGACAAACTTGAAGAGCTTAAAAAGTCAGTTTCTGAAGAAGCCTTAAAACGATTAACGATCTACCCCCTTGATGTGACCAAAAAAAATCTAATTCAAGATTTTTTTGCTTTACATACCCCCTTGCTTACCAACTTAACGGCCTTGGTTAATAATGCGGGTCTCGCCCTAGGCTCTGATCCCCTTCAAAACGGTAACCCTGATGACTGGGATCAAATGATTGATACAAACATAAAAGGGTTACTGTATATGACCAAACTCAGTCTACCGTACTTAATAAAAAATCAAGGTCATGTGGTTAATATTGGTTCCATCTCGGGCCGTTGGGTCTACCCAGGTGGTAACGTTTATTGCGCCACAAAATTTGCGGTCAGAGCTATCTCTGAGGGGCTACGAATGGATCTCATGGGCACGGGGGTCAGGGTGACCAATATCGAACCCGGAATGGCTGAGACCGAATTTTCAGAAGTCCGTTTTAACGATAATCAAAAAGCAAAACAAGTCTACCAAGGGATGACTCCCCTGACTGCAAAAGATATTGCGGAAACAATTGAATGGTCACTTTCAAGACCAAAACATGTTAATATTCACGAAATGATTGTCTTTCCTACGGATCAAGCGGGTATGGGATATGTTACTCGGCGCGATTAGCAGGCTCTTTACTCATAGGTATCCATAGGCAAAACCGAGTGGGCGTGTTACCCATAAAATAGAGCTTTCCCCTATTACGAGTCGCTAAGCTCTGGGATATTGTTAATCCAAGACCTGTGCCAACACCCACTTCTTTTGTGGTAAAAAAAGGTGTAAAAATTTTCTTTTCAACTTCTGACGAAATTCCATGCCCCGAATCGGAAACGCAAAACTCGACGCCTTGATTAACATGGGTAATATTAACTTTAACCCATCTTGGCTCAGATAATTTAACCGCATCGATCGAATTTGAAATTAAATTAGATAAAATCTGAAAAATTTCGGTCGGCCGACACTCAACCATGCTCTGCTCGTTATCTATTTCTAATTTAAAATCAATTAAATGTCTTGAAAATCGCGAACCTAAAATATCAATCACTGTATCAATTAAACCCTTAACCGATGCGGTTTCGTAAGACTCCGCATCTGACTTATTAGCTAAAGAGCGCACGGTTTTCATGATTTTTTCTATGCGTCTGGCTGTTGTTTCAATAGACTCAACCATCGTCACAATTTGACTTGTCTTTAACTCATAGGAGTTTTTTAAAGTATCCAAAATCATTTCTGTTCGACCTAATATAACTCCTAAGGGATTATTGATTTCGTGAGTTAATGCCGCAGATAGCTCCCCTAAGGCTGATAACTTACTGCTGGCGATCATTTGCGCTTGCTGAGCTAAAACAATTTCTTGAGTTTTTTTAAGCTCGGTTATGTCTTGTCGTATCGACATATACTGATAGACCTGTCCCTCAGGAGTTTTAAATGGCACAATTGTTGTTTGAACCCAATACAAAGACCCATCCTTGCGGCGATTACAAATTTCACCCGTCCAAATTTGTCCCGATGAAATCGTCTTCCATAGGGTAACAAAATAATTAGACTCATGGTAACCTGAATTAATAATTTTATGACTATTCCCAATCAGTTCTTCTCGGGTATAACCAGAAATTTTACTAAAAAGATCATTCACATAAGTGATTTGCCCTTTCGTATCGGTAGCGGCAACAATGGCCGACTGATCAAGAGCACTTTTTTGATCGATCAATTCTTTTAATAAAAGAGAGGACGGTATTAGCTGGGTCATAATGTCCCAACAGGTGTATCCAACTTTTATTTAAGTAGCAATGATTTTGTCAGATTGATTTTTTAGCGCTGCGTTCTTCAAAACCCCTTGAGTTTTGACTCAGTTCATCTATTTAATTGATTACTTATGAATAAAATTATTGTGATCGACGACGACAAAGAAATGCGCTTATTGGTAGAAGACTACCTCAGAAACTTAAAATACAATGTGCATGGCTTTGCCTCACCGGTTCATGCTCTAGAAAAAATTTTAGCTTTTGACGAATCTCCGGATCTTATTTTGACCGATCTTCATATGCCTGAAATTAATGGACTTGAACTTATTAAACGCATCAAATCTCAGCACTGCGAAATCCCTATTATTGTGATGACGGCTTTTGGAAGCATCGAAACCGCTGTCGATGCGATAAGAAAAGGGGCCTATGACTATATTACCAAACCCTTTAAGCTTTCCGAACTTGGTGTTACCGTTGACAGAGCGTTGCAAGTTTCAAGATTAACAAAAGAAAATCGTTTTTTACGAGATGAAGTAAAAAAATCATTTTCAAAGTGGCATATCGTAGGCAAATCAAAGCCGATGATTGATCTTATCTCCTTGATTGAACGCATATCCCCTGCCAACTCAAACGTTTTAATTATGGGCGAATCGGGCACCGGAAAAGAAGTTGTAGCTAAAACGATTCATCATTTAAGTCCCCGGGCTTTAAAACCCTTTGTTGCTATCAATTGTACTGCCATCCCCGAAAGCCTTTTAGAAAGTGAGCTTTTTGGGCATTGTAAGGGCTCTTTTACAGGAGCCGACAAACGCAAAATTGGACTTTTTGAAGAAGCTCACGGGGGAACCTTGTTTTTAGATGAGATTGGGGACATGGATCTGGGGCTTCAAGCGAAGCTTTTAAGAGTCCTTCAAGAGCGAACCATTCGGCCCGTGGGAGAAGTTAAAGATATTGAAGTTGATGTTCGCGTACTTGCGGCGACCCACAAAGATATTAAAAAAGCCATCCGAGAAGGGCTTTTTAGAGAAGATCTTTTTTATCGCCTTAATGTCATTCCGGTTATGATTCCCCCTTTAAGATATCGCCGCGAAGACATTCCCCTTTTAGCCCAATCTTTTTTAGAAAAATACGCGGCCCTTAACAAATCAAAAGTTCGAGAGTTTAGCCCCGGCGCTATGATGCTACTAGTAAATAGAAGCTGGCCTGGTAACGTTAGAGAGCTTGAAAACCTAATTGAACGAGTGGTTGTTTTATCCAGGTCTCAAGTCGTTCAAGAAGAAGAAATCCCCTTACCTGAAAACGAAGATCTTGATGCCTTTTTTGCTCAAAATGCACAAAGCATGATTTCGCTTGAGGAGCTTGAAAAAAGATATTTGCAGTATGTTCTAACAAAAACTGGCGGCAAAAAAGATAAAACGGCCCAGATTTTAGGGGTAAACCGCAGAACCCTGTACCGTAAAGAGCGCGAATATGGCTGGGTAACAGAAGAAGAGTCTGACGACAGTCAAAACTCTTAATCAGGTTGATTTATGGGTAACAACAATTCTGACATCATTATGTGCCAATTTTGCAAGGCCGCCCCAGCAAGAGCTGGAGATGTTTTTTGTTGTGATGCCTGCAAAACCTTAGCTGATCTTCAATCTTTCCCCCAAAATTTACCAGGGGGAGAAGGAGCTACAGTTTCGGAGCAAGACCGCCTCATCACCCAGCACTATGGACAAATTCGCTCGTCAAATGCGGGAAAAAAAAATTCGAATAAATTAAATCAATCCAACAGTGAGGATTCAAACCTGCTACCAACTGAGGTTACCCTTGATGCTCAAATACCGCTAACCGGAGAGCTGACTTTTAACTGCTCCGTTGAACGCCTGGCTTGCGAGGCCTGTGTTCAGCAACTTTCTGAATTAAAAAATTATATTCCCGGCATTGTTGATTTAAGATGGGACAGAAGAAGTTCTACGCTTAATTTTACCTTACCTCAAGAAGGGGCTACTCCGACTTACGTTTATAATCTTTTAAAAAAAATGGGACTTAAACCTCGCTGGCTAACTCCTGATGAAGTGATAAAAGACACCTCACATACGCGCACGCTATTAACCCGCTTAGCCATAACGGGGGCTCTTTTTGGCAACATCATGCTCTATACAATCCCCATTTATGCAGGCCTTGCCGGCACCTATGCCCAACTTTTTATATGGATTCAGGCTCTTTTGTTTTTACCTGTCTTTTTTTGGAGCGCTAAGCCCTTTTATGTTACTAGCATTGCAAACATAAAAATTCGCCAACTCAGCACAGATTTACCCCTAACCTTAGCTTTTTTAATTGGCTCAGCCATATCTTTTTATGGCCTTATGAGTGGCCACACCCAGTGGATTTATTTTGACTCTCTCAGTGGATTTTTATTTTTAATTTTATTAAGCCGTTACCTGCTTGAACGCTCACTGATTAATACCCAGTCAAAGCATCAACTTGATACCTACTTAGAAAATGCTTTTTACGAAACTGTGATGCCAGATAAAAGCCTTCAGCTTCAACACTGGAAATCACTTAAAAAAGGTGATCATATTTATGTGAAAAATGAGCAGAGGCTGCCGGCCGATGGCCATTTAATTTCAGAATCATGTGAGCTTGACACGTCTTGGGTTACCGGCGAATTTTGGCCTCAACTTTTTTTAAAAAATTCTTTTATCTCATCAGGCTCACTCGTTGTCGGACCTTCGTGTTTATACCAAATCGACACGCTTCCGCAAGACAGCTCATTTATAAAACTTTTGAAAAGTTTAAATCAAGGTGGCGAAAAACTTAACTCCAGCTTTGAATCAAAAGTGGGCGTGGGGCTAGTGCTCGTTAGTTTTTTTGCGGTCTTATTTTTATTTCTTTTTTTTAGTTCCTTAGGCCTTGAAGAACTTATTAAACGAAGTCTTGCTCTATGGATTGTGGCCTGCCCCTGCGCCATAAGTTTTGCAGCCCCCTTAACTCGGGCCATTGCAAGCCTCTCTGCCGAAAAACTTGGGTTTTGGATAAGGGATCCTGATGCCTTTAAATTACTTCATAAAGTTAAAGCCATTGCTTTTGATAAAACAGGTACCATCACTGAGTCTTTACTTGCTCTTAAATTAGACATTCCCCTGCTTGACCCCTGGCTTAAACAAATCGTTTTATCACTTGAAAACATTTCTCACCATCCCATAGCAGGGGCTCTGAGACGAACCCTTGGAACTCAAGAATTATTAAACATTCAAAACCCTCAAGAAATTGTGGGTCAAGGCGTTCAAGGCTATTTTAATGGGGATTTTTATGAGCTTAAAAAATCGAATGACCAAATCAGATCGTCTATAGAACTTAGAAAAAATAACCAAGTCCTATTTCAGTTTGATTTTGAAGAGCAAATTTACCCCCATCTTAAAGCGGTAATAGAGTCTTTAAAGCAAAACTATTTAATTTATATTTTAAGCGGAGATCATATTGAAAGAGTTCAAAAAATTAGCCGCGCTTTAGGTCTTGAAAATCAAAATATATTTGCTGGACTGACCCCTGAGGATAAAAAAAATAAAATTTTAGAGCTTAAACCCGACTTGTATTTAGGCGATGGCACAAATGATTTATTAGCGCTAAAAGCCGTGCCATTAAGTATCAGCTTTGGTAACGCTTCTTTAGAGGCCCAGCAGGCCAGTCAAATTATTATGACCCATGCTGATTTTAGTAAATTACCTAAACTTTTTAGGCTTAGCCTTGAATCCCATAAGTTACTTAAAAGAAATTTTGGAATTGCATTGACCTATAATTTAGGTGCGGGCTTAGCTAGCCTTTTGGGTTTTATTGGTCCTTTAGAAGCAGCTGTGTTAATGCCACTTGCCTCTTTAACTCTTTTGGTGTCAACTTCTATTAAAACCAAATGGATTCGCGCACAAAAAGGGTAATTTAATATGGGCGTTATTTTATTAACAATACCAATTTCACTTATTTTAACGGGCGGTTTTATTTGGGCTTTTTTTTGGGCGGCCAAAAAGGGGCAGTTTGATCATATCGACTTAGAGGCCCACCGGATTTTAAATGACGGTCCTAGGTCTGTAAAACCCGAAACGAATTTAGAAAACAATAAAGTAAATTTAAATGTTACCGATGATGCCGAAGGTAACACTAAATCAGCTTTAGCTGCTACAAATTTAGAAAAAAACAACAATAAATCCATTAACTGAAAGGAGATCTATGGAATCGCATACAAAATTAATTGAAGTAAAATATGACGACCGAATTGTTCGTCAATTTTTTATGGCCATGATGGTATGGGCCGGAGCGGCTTTTATCTTTGGCGTTTGGGCCGCATTAGAATTAGCCGACTGGAGAGTTAACGCAAATTTGCAATGGTTTACTTTTGGAAGGTTAAGACCCCTTCACACAAATTCAGCCATTTTTGCTTTTGCTGGTAACGCTATTTTTGCTGGTATTTATTACTCAACCCAACGGCTATTAAAAACCCGTATGGCAAGTGATATCCTTTCAAAACTTCACTTTTGGGGCTGGCAGCTTATAATCGTGGGGGCAGCCATTACTTTACCCCTAGGTTTTACTCAATCAAAAGAGTATGCCGAGCTTGAGTGGCCTTTAGATATTGCCATTACTTTAGTTTGGGTTATTTTTGCAGTTAACTATTTTTGGACTCTCTCTATCCGAAGAGAAAAGCACATTTACGTAGCTATTTGGTTTTATATTTCAACGATATTAACAGTAGCCATGTTACATATTGTTAATTCTATCGAGATTCCGGTTGCTATGTTTAAAAGTTACCCAGTCTGGGGCGGGATTCAAGATGCCTTGGTTCAATGGTGGTATGGCCACAATGCCGTAGCCTTTTTCTTAACAACTCCCTTTTTAGGATTGATGTACTATTTTCTTCCTAAGGCTGTGGGACGACCTGTTTACTCTTACCGACTCTCAATTGTCCATTTTTGGGCTTTAATTTTTCTTTATATTTGGGCGGGACCTCACCACTTATTAAACACCGCTTTGCCCGAGTGGGCTCAAACTTTAGGCATGGTGTTTTCACTTATGCTTTGGGCCCCTTCATGGGGGGGAATGATCAATGGACTTTTGACTTTAAGAGGCGCATGGGACACCCTAAGAACTGAGCCGATTGTTAAGTTTTTAGTAACTGCTGTTACCTTTTATGGAATGTCAACTTTTGAAGGACCTCTTCTTTCAATCAAATCTGTATCTTCTTTAGGCCACTATACTGACTGGATTATTGGTCACGTCCATGGGGGAACTTTAGGCTGGAACGGGTTTTTATCATTTGGAATGGGTTACTGGCTGGTTCCAAGACTATGGAAAACTGAACTGTTTTCTAAAAAACTAGCAGAAACTCATTTTTGGTTTGGGTTATTTGGTATCTTACTTTACTACATCGGAATGTGGGCTTCGGGTATCACTCAAGGTCTTATGTGGAGAGCTTTTGATGGTAACGGTCAACTCTTATACCCAGACTTTGTTGAAACCGTCACTCGCATTGTTCCTTTATACTGGGTTAGAGCTACAGGTGGTACGCTATACCTAACCGGTTACCTGATCATGGTTTATAACCTTTATAAAACCATTAAAAATTCAAAAGGTGTTGCTAACGAAGTTGTTATGGTTCCGGCTACCATGGAAGACCACTCTAAAGTAAAAGATACAGGTCACCGATGGCTTGAGGGTTCAGGACCTGTGTTTTCTATTTTAGCACTAATAGCTGTTGCCATAGGTTCTATTATCGAAATTTATCCAACCCTTAATATTCATAAATATGTACCTAACAATGTTACTGTGGCCCCCTATACGCCGCTTGAACACTTAGGCCGAGATATTTATATTCGAGAAGGTTGCTATGTATGCCACTCTCAAATGATTCGTCACCTTGATTTTGACGTGGCCCGATTCGGAAGCCCCTCACTCCTTGAAGAGTCTATGTATGACAGACCTTTTCAGTGGGGCTCTAAGCGAACAGGACCCGACTTAGCCCGAGTTGGTAAAAAATATCCTGACCTATGGCACTTCAAACATATGATCAATCCTCGTGATATCGTGGCTCAATCGATTATGCCCAACTATCCTTGGCTTGCCGAACAAAGCGTTGATTTTAACGTTCTCAGAAAAAGGTTATCTGTCATGAAAATGCTAGGTGTACCTTATTCTGACGACGAGGTTACCCGGGCCGCTGAGCTTGCCGAAACTCAAGCCAAACAAATAGCTGAAGGACTAACTTCGCAAGGGGCTCCCGCGGGACTTGAGAAAAAAGAAATTGTTGCGCTTATCGCCTACCTTCAATGCCTAGGGCAAAAACGAGGAGAAAAAAGTGTCTCGATTTCTAACTAACTATTCGGATATTGAGTGGACCCTTGTTGGGTTTGTGATATTCATTGTTTTATTTACTGCATTTGTTGGAAGTACTTTTTTAAAAAGTCAGATTAAAATTCATAAATATTTAGAAAGGCTCCCCTTAGAGGAGCCCGAACATAAGGAGACAAAACCATGAGTGAAAATCAAGATTTTGATCAAGTCATCAAAGGTCATGACTACGACGGTATTGAAGAGTTTGACAACCCCCTTCCGGGCTGGTGGTTAGTAACATTTTTAGGAGCTATTATTTTTGCTTTTGGTTACTTGTACTACTACGAAATGTCATCTGGCCCTAGTCAGGTCGTGTTACTCGAAGAAAGTATGCAAGTTTTAAAAAGTCTTAAAAAAAGTGGTCCTGCCATGGACGAAGAAAAACTAGCAGCCTTAGCAACGAGCGATAAATTGGCCTTAGGTAAAACTGTATTTACTGGTAAATGCGCCGCCTGCCACGGGCAAAATGCCGAAGGCTTAATTGGACCCAATTTAACAGATAAGCACGCCATTCATGGAACAAGCGCCCGTATGGATATTTTCGGCATCGTGGTTGATGGCGTTTTAGACAAGGGTATGCCGCCTTGGAAAGATGCCCTAACCCCTGACGAACTCGTGAATGTCGTTAACTATGTCCATTCGCTAAAAGGAACTTTTGTTGCCAATGGTAAACCCGTTCAAGGTAATGAGTTTCAGTAAAATCACTGGATATAAAAAATGTATTTTTTATGGTTGCACGCTTTTTAACTGGGCTTGCAACCATAAAAACAAGAGCCCTCAACTGAGTCACATTAGAATATTAACAAATAGACGGGTAACCGCAATCTGGTAACCCCAAACTACGGAGACACTTACAAAGGACTAAATCATGTCAACAAAAGAGCCTGATTCGTTTAGAGATAAACTATCCATGATCGAGGAAGATGGCCATAGGGCCACAATTTACCCGGCCTCGGTTAAAGGACGGTTTCGAAATTACCGAAGTTTACTTCAGGCCTTTTTGATTTTACTTTATTTAATTTTACCTTGGATAAAAATAAATAATGTTCCTGTTTTATTATTAGACCTTCCCGCAAGACATTTTGTAGTTTTTGGTGTTGAGTTTTGGGCCCATGATGCCCCATTAATCTTTTTTATTTTGGGAATTGCCACTGTTGGAATGGCTTTAGCTACGGCGGTTTTTGGTCGTATATGGTGTGGCTGGAGCTGTCCTCAAACTGTTTTTTTAGACGGCATTTTTTATAGAATCGAAGCCTTTATCGAAGGCAATCACCATCAAAGAAAAGCTTTAGACAAAGCTCCTTTAAGCTTTAATAAAGTTCTTAAAAAAATAACTAAATGGCTCGCTTTTATTGCCGTAACACTTATTATAACCCATACCTTTTTAGCTTATTTTACAGGGATGGACCATGTTCTTAAAATTGTTACCCAAAGCCCAATGGCTCATTGGACATCGTTTTTAGTTGTTTATATACTTTCTGCATTATTTTTGTTTGATATTGGCTGGTTTCGCGAACAGTTTTGCGTTATCATGTGCCCCTATGGCCGATTTCAATCGGTGCTTTACGATAAAAATACAATTACGGTTCAGTATGATCAGTCTCGAGGTGAGCCCCGCAAAGGTGTCGCTGCCGATGAAGCTTCGCAAGGTGACTGCGTCAGCTGTAAACGCTGTGTTCAAGTTTGCCCCACCGGAATTGACATTCGAAATGGCGTACAAATGGAGTGTATAGCCTGTACGGCCTGTATTGATGCCTGCGATGAGATAATGGATAAAGTTAATAAACCCCGAGGGCTTATTAGATATATGCCTTCGCTTGATGCGGGTAAAAATGTAAAAATATTAAGACCCCGAGTTTTAGTTTATAGCACGGTGCTGATTGCTCTTTTTTCAGGTCTTATTTACGCCGTAAGTTCGCGCAAAAATATAGATATTCAAATTTTACGTTCAGCGGATGTTCCCTATTTTTCAAAAACTCAAGGGACCGAAGAAATCATTGTTAACTCTTACCGCCTGCATGTTAAAAATCACACATCATCACCCGCCTCAATTACCGTTACTTTTAACGATCCTAGCATGGATACCTCAAACTGGGTTCTTCAGGTACCTGCTTCCCTTTTGGCCTTAAATTCTCATGAGTTTAAAATGATTCCTTTTTTAATTGAAGTTCCTAAGTCCAAATTACCCTTAGGCGGAAAGTTTAAACTTCATCTTAAAGTGGCTGACGAAACAAAAGAGATCAGCTTTGTCGGACCTGAACACTAATTACTGGATTTTATTTTCGGGAGCCCTTATTTTAGCCCTCACAGGAGGGCTCCACTGTGCCGGAATGTGTGGCGCGATTGCTGCATTAAATAAAAATAAGCAACAGGTGTTTTTATACCAAATAGGCCGATTAATTAGCTACCTTGGCTTAGGGATGGGAGCGGGCCATTTTGGTCACAAGTTTTATATAAAAATTGATAACACTCAGGCCCTTATAAGTTCAATTATTGTGGCCTTTATTGGGCTTCTTATTTTATTTTTTGGCAAAACCGGTAACGTCATTTCGCTCTACTTTTTTAAGTGGTTACCAAGCCGTTACCCTTTGATGAAGCATTTTTTACTAGGCATAGCCAATGGTTTTTTGCCCTGTCATTTTTTATATGGATTTTTAACGATGTCAGCCACGAGCCGCTCACCCCTTGCAGGAGCCCTTATTATGTTTGCCCTTTGGCTTGGATCAACCCCCTATCTTTTTGGGTTTTCTTTTTTAGCTAAAAAATTAGGTCTTTTTCAAAAAAATCATCGAAAAGCCGCCCTAATAATAAATACTCTTTTATTTTTATCATTACTTTTAAATTTACTGGCCCATCACTTTGCTTAATTTCCATTTTATTTAAATCATAAGTTTACAAAAATATCGCTTTCCTATCAAAAAATCTCAAAATCTATTTAAACTGAGTGAAGTCTATTATGCTCCACTTGTCGATAGGCTTCGAAAAGCACAATGGCAACAGCTGTCGCCAGATTGTAACCTCGAACTGGCCCGAGCATGGGCAATAAAAGAAGTTTATCTTGATTTTGGCTCATCAAGGATTCGGGTAACCCCTTTGTTTCTTTACCAAAAACAAAGGTGTCTCCTTTTTTAAAATCAAAATCATAATATGTCTGAGTTGCAAAAGCTGAAAAATAAAAAATTCGATCTGTACGAGTTTGAACCGCTTGCCATGAGCTTATATTATCGTGCAATTTCCAGCTGAGATGGGGCCAATAATCAAGCCCCGCTCTTTTTAACCTAGCATTTGAAATTTCAAAACCCAAGGGGCCTACGATATCTAAATGAGAGCTTAATCCAACACAGGTTCTCCCGATATTACCCGTATTTTGAGGGATCTCAGGCTCAATTAAGGCTACATTAAATAAAATTTCATTGTTTTTCATAATTTAAACAAAATCTATACCTCTAACTCGGCCTAGTATCAAGCCCATGAGGGCCATGGCTGATAGCACCGCTTTAAAGTCGGCTCAACAAAAAGAAAACCTAAATTATAAATTTCTTGAAATTTATAAGAGGTTTAATCATAATAAAAAATTGAAATTTAAAATTAATCCTTTAAGGAGTCCTTATGACAGAAAAAATTCAATTCTCTGATGAACTTTGGTACGAAAAAGAAGATACTTTTTTTACAATTGGCGTTATCGAAGAAATTGCCGCTGAGATCGAAGAAATTGAAACTCTTGAGCTTCCCAAAGAAGGTGAGCTTATCGAAAGTAACACCATTATAGGCTCAATTGATACTGACCAAGGCACAATTGATATCTATTCCCCCGTTACCGGTGTTATTTCTGAAGTCAATTCAATCGTATTAGAAGACCCATCTATGATTATCGACGACCCCAATGATGGCTGGTTATTTAAGGTCGAATCAGACGAAGACCCCGCTGATAATGAGGACGATGAGGATGAAGATTTTGACGACGAAGAAGACGAAGATGAAGATGAAGACGAGGAAGTAGATGATGACGATGAAGATGATGAAGATGATTTTTTTGAAGAAGAGGATGAGGAAAAATAATTAC